>NZ_CASGGV010000347.1:0-23775 GCF_949319125.1 Frankia sp. Hr75.2
GCTGCCGTAGACGCCGATCGAGTCCGTGTTGGTCTGCCATCCGTTGGACACGGTCGCCATTGTCGAAACTCGCGCGGTCATCGCTTCCTGAGCGGTCCGGGGCGCCGCCGCGACGGCATCCCGAACGGCCCGGCCCTGGCGGTTCGGGTCGAAGGACTCGCGGGGAACCAGGCCGAGCGCGCGCATTCTCCGGATCTGTGACCAGTCCGTGACATGTGGCGGGTGAAGCTTCATCAGCTCTGCCGCGCGCCTGAAGAACTCCTCGCCGGTCATGGCGTTGATGACGTCCAGGGGCGGCGTCGTCATGTCGATGTCCGGGTCGACGGCCCGGGTGGTCGCGGCGATCGGAGCGCGCCCCCAGTCCGCGAGGTGGGAGAGCTGGAATCCGTCCTGCACCTTGTGGACGGCGTCGTAGTCGGCCTCGCCGTTGGTCTGCGTCCGGCCGATGATCCAGACGTGTGGAGTCGGCGCGTCGATGCGTCCCACGCCCGCAGGCAGGCGCCCGCTCCACCCGGCCGGCACCAGCGCCCAGTACGCCGCGGCCGTGCCGCTGGAGCGCTTTCCGGGGGTGGCGAAGACATCCGTCCACATGTCGAGAACGGGCAACATGTAGTAGCGATCATCCGTGTCGGGTGCGGAGACCACCACCGGTCCTTCGGTCAGATCCACCCAGGCCGAGGAGTAGAGGGTGTCGAAGTTCGGCCGGACGACCATCCTGAAATCGGCGTCGGGAAACTCCCGGATATGTGCGAACTGGTTCATCGGGGCCCGGCCCGGCGCCGCTCCGGGCTCGACATTGGTGGCTTGGAGTCGGGTCAGCTCCATGGTCACGAGCGGATAGGCGAAAATGTACGCTTCGACTGCGATGGCAGCCACCTGATCCCGCTGTCCGGTCATGAGTTCCTCCCCATTCCGGCTGGCCACCAGACGATGACGGAACGATTCCCCGACGATCTGGGTATCAAGTCTTCCGGAGACGCCTGATCTTCAACATGCCCCTGGTCGCACGCGGGGGCATGATCGTCCGCTGTCGGTGGGCACCGGGGCGCCGGGGCGCCGGTGGGTGGATGTTGCAGGATCGCCGCTATTGGTGACATGAGGCTGTCGTAAATTTTGTCGATCGAAATTAGGGGGATTGATGGATCCTGAGCGTTACGTGGCTGACCGGGTCACGTTCGGGGGGCCGCTCCGGACCAGGGCGAACGGTGCCATGTCCCGATGACCGGCTCGTCAGCGGAGGCGACGGCCATCCCGGTGATCGGATCGGACGCGGAGGCGGTCGCCGCGGCACGGCGCTACGCCGAGTCGATCGCCGACACGGTGATCGAACGGGACCGGTCGGCCGCCGTGCCGGTCGAGGCCCTGGCGGCGCTGGACGCCAGCGGTCTGCTCGGCATCACAGCGCCGGCCGAGCACGGTGGCGCGGAGGTGTCACCAAGAACCCTCGCCGAGGTCGTCCGCACGATCGCCGCGGTTGATCCGGCCATCGCGCAGATTCCGCAGGGGCACTTCCTGTTCGTCGACGTGCTGACGGTCTGGGGGACGGCGCCACAGCGGCGGCTGCTGTTCGCGGAGATCCTCGCCGGTGCCCGGCTCGGCAGCGGGCTGGCCGAGCGCGGTGGGCGGCACGCACAGGACCTCGGCACCAGGCTTCGCCCGGACGGCACCAGGCTTCGCCCGGACGGCACCGGGCTGCGGCTCGACGGGACCAAGTACTACAGCACCGGGTCGATCACCGCGCGGTGGATCGGCGTCAGCGCGCTCGACGAGGCTGACCGCCTGGTGCTGGCGTTCGTCGAACGCGACACCCCGGGAGTGTCGGTGGACGACGACTGGGACGTCATGGGACAGCGCGCCACGGTGAGCGGCACGACGACCCTGCGGGCCGTACCGGTCGACCCTTCGCTGGTCATCCCGTACCACCGAGCCTTCGAGGTTCCCCAGCAGCTGGGGGCCCGGGCCCAACTCGTGCACGCCGCGATCCAGGTCGGGATCGCCGGTGGCGCCCTGCGGGACGCCGGTGAGTTCGTTCGCACCCGGGCCCGGCCGTTCTTCGAGGCCGCGCGTGGAGGCTGGGTCGATTCGGCGGCGCAGGATCCGCACACGATTCTGCGCTACGGCCGGCTGGCCACCCGGGTGCGGGCCGCCGAGGAGCTGCTGCGTTGGGCCGCCGACCGGTTGCACGAGGTCGGGCGATCCCCGCGGGACGCGCGGCAGGCCGCGGAAGGCTCGCTCGCGGTGGCCCAGGCGAAGGCGTTCGGCAGTGAGGTCGCCGCGGAGGTGGCCAGTGATCTGTTCGCGCTGTCCGGCGCCAGCGCCACCGACGAGCGCCACGATCTGAGCCGGCACTGGCGCAACGCCCGCACCCACGCCAGCCACGACCCGGTGGACTGGAAGTACCACCATGTCGGGAACTTCCTCCTCAACGACGTGCTGCCCCCCAACCACGGCCAGCTCTGAAGCGGAGACGCCCGCCGGTCGCGGGGATCTGGGCGGGTTCACTTCACGGCCCACAGCCGTACCGTGCTGTTTGACTCCGGCCGACTCGGCCGACTCCGGCCGGAGCTGGCAGGTCGATAGGTTGGTCGGTATGACGACGAGCGGCCTGCCGCGCGTCCGCGTCGCCCAGGCCGCCGACGCGGAGCAGATCGCGCGTCTGCTCCGGGCGTTCAACGCGGAGTACGACGAGCCGGCGCCCGAACAGGGCTGGCTCACGGATCGGGTCGCGCTGCTGCTCGGCCAGGGCGCGACAGCCGTGCTGCTCCTCGAGGCGTCCGCGGACCGGGACGACGCGGACGGGCTCACCCTGACGCGGTTCCGGCCCTCGCTGTGGGACGACGCCGACGAGTGCTATCTGGCCGAGCTGTACGTCCGGCCCGCGCTGCGGGGTCGCGGGCTGGGCCGGATCCTGCTCACGGCGACGATGGAGCACGCGAGCCGGCGTGGGGCGACGTACATGGACCTGACGACGACCAACGCCGACACCGCCGCGGTCGCGCTGTACGAGAGCGTCGGCTTCGACCGCCACGAACGCCGCGGCCCGGGCACGGACTCGTACTACTTCGAAATAGATCTGCCCGGCCCTGACAGCTGAGGCGGCGCGCACGCAGGGAACCGCGCGGTACGCCATGGCACTCGGGCACCGTCGGCGCCACGTAAAAGGCTCTGTTCCAGTACGGCACATATTCTGTTCGCGATATGGTGGAAGTCCCGGCAAAAAGGCTGTGCGCCGAGTCGGGACGACGGTCGACATCGATGCGTGTCCCATGGTGGACGTCAGTTGATTCTGTCACCGGGCCGGCCCATCCCCGATGCGGATCGAAAAGCAGAGAACGAGGAGCGCGGAATGGCAAGGACGTCGGCGCCGGCGCCGAATGCGGGAACCATCACCGACCTGGAGGCCGCGGTCAGGCAGGAGCGCGCCGGGCGGGCGGCGATTCATGCCGACGAGCTACCGCCGATCCCGGGGCTCACCATCACGGACCATCTCGTTCCCGGCTCCGATGACGACGTGAAGGTACGGGTGCGTGTTTACCGCCCCGAAGGCCGGCCGTCCCCGCTGCCGCTGGCCGTGTACATGCACGGGGGCGCCTTCGTGCTCGGCAGCCTCGACATGGTTCATCAGGGCGTCGCCCAACTGGCTCTCGGTACCGGGGCGGTGATCGTGTCGGTCGGGTACCGTCTCGCCCCCGAGCATCCTTTCCCCGCCGGCCTCAACGACTGCTACAGCGCCCTGCGGTGGGCCTCGGCGCATGCCGAGGAGCTGGGTGCCGATCCGGCCCGGATCGGGCTGGCCGGGGTCAGTGCGGGTGCGACCCTGGCGTTGGGGGTGGCCCTGCTGACCCGCGACCGCGGCGGGCCGGCGGTGCGTTTCCAGAGTGTGGTCATGCCCACTACGGACGACCGGCTGGAGACACCGTCCATGCGGGACGCCGTCGACACCCCGGTCTGGAACCGCCCGCTCGCCGTCCAGTGCTGGCGCCTCTACCTCGGCGAGGGCGTGACCGAGGCCGACCAGTACGCGGCTCCCGCCCGGGCCGACGACCTCACCGGGCTGCCCCCGACCTACCTCGCCGTCGGCGGCGAGGACCCGCTGCGCGATGAGGGGATCCTTTTCGCGCTGCGGCTCATGCAGGCGGGGGTGCCGGTTGATCTGCACGCCTACGCGGGCGCGGCGCACGGTTTCCGCGACCTGGACATCGACACCGCGCGGCGCGCCCAGGAAGAGCAGATCTGGGCCCTACGGCGCGGCCTGGCCGCCGACTGACCGGATGTCCTCGTTCTCCTCTCAGGACGGGCAAAAACAGATCGCTCGCGGTCGATGATGTCGGAGATCGTGTCACCGGTCCCGCCACCGATGTAATGGTTCTCCCACTGGGCATGGAAGAGAAAGGCCAGCAGTGCGGCCGGAGCCCGGATGCCGGTCAGCGAAGGCAGTACAGGCGCCGAAGGGGTGGGACGCATGCGTCCGGGTAGCTGATGGGAGATCAGTATTGTGTCGACCGCTAAAAGCCCGCTAATTCCGTGATCCCTCGGCGTGCTGCCGGAGGATAATCCTGTTCGCGTCCCACGATGGCCGAGGTGTCAGCCCGGGTGGTGGCAGGCGACCTGGTGATCGGGAACGACCATCCGCAGCGCCGGTTGCTCCGCCGCGCACCGGGGGCGGGCTCGGGGGCAGCGGGTGCGGAACCGGCAGCCGCTCGGTGGCCGCAGCGGTGAGGGGAGCTCGCCCGGTTCCGGCACGTCGGCGCGACCAGGGCGTCCCGTCGGCGGCGGTGGAGCCTCCGCAGGCCGCGAGCTGGCTGATGGCCAGCACGGCCAGCGCGGCCGCACCCATCGAATTAGTGGTAAATGCCAAGGTTGGAGGGCTTTGGCCGTGCGCCGGCCCGGTCCGCCGGGGCCGGGCGGCCCGCCGTCGTCGTCCGCGTAGGGTGGGCCGGTGCGCAGTGCGAAGGTCGCGAAGTCGGCTGCAGCGGCGGAGTCGGCTGGAAGTGTCGGCACACGAGGCAGGATCGACAAGCGGCAGGCGATCCTGGACGCAGCTTTCGCCGTCTTCGCGCGCGAGGGTTACGCGCAGGCGAGCATTGACATGATCGCCTCCGAGGCCGGCGTGGCGAAGCCGACGATCTACAACCATCTCGGCGGCAAGGAGAACCTGTTCCGGCACGCGATGGCGGCCGCGGCGGACAGGACCACGGCCAAGAGCCTTGCCGTCGTCAGCCGGCTCACCGCCGACGTGGCCGACCTGCCCACGGCGTTCACCGACGTCGGCCGCGCGCTGCTGGAGTGCTACTGCGCCGCGGATTCCTGGGCGCTGCGCCGCCTGCTGCACGCCGAGATCGTCCGGTTCCCGGACCTGTTCGACATGATCGGCGCCAATGGGCCGAACCAGGTGGGGGAGGCGTTCGCGGACCGGCTGGCCCGGCTCGCGCTCGCCGGCCGGCTGCGGCTGGCCGACCCGGTCGAGGCGGCCGAGCAGTTCCTCGCGTTGCTCACCGGCCCGGTCGCGCACCGTTCCGCGCTGGGCACCCGCCCGTTCGATGACACCCAGATCCAGCACACCGCGCGGGCCGCGACCGCCACCTTCCTGCGTGCCTTCGCCGCCGCGGCGCCGACCGAGGTACCGCCGGCCGAGGCCCCGTAGCGAGACGTCCCGCCGGGTGCGCCGGTTCCGAAGCGCGCGCGGTACGCCCGCCCCGCCTCGCCGGGAACGGCGGAGAGCAGCTCCTGGGTGTACCGATGGCGCGGGTCGGTGAACACCTGCTCCACTCGGTGTCCTTGGCCACGATGTGGTCGAAGTTCGCCTTGACCGCCTCCGCGTCGAGCTTGGCGCCGTCGTGGAAGGTGACGTCGTCGCGCAGCTCGAAGGTGTAGGTGCCGCCGCCGTCGGATCCGTAGGCCGCGGTGGCCAGGGTGACGGCGAGGGCCGCGAACAGCCCTGCTCTTCGTGCCGTTCGGCGCGATGGCATTCAGGTACTCCGTACACGGTATGGATAGGGATCACCACCCTGGTGGGTGTTCTAAAGCCGCGCTGAAATCCCCGGCTCGGTGGCTGGACTCACCGCCGTGGCCGCGCTCGCGAGCAGCTCGAAGGACCGCAGGCGGTCGGCCTGGTCGGGCACCACGGTGAGCACCATGAGCTCGTCCGCGCTGGTCGCCTCGACCAGCCCGGCCAGCCGCCGGCGGACCGTGTCCACGCCGCCGATGAGCTGGGGGGCCGCGAGGTCCTCGAGGAAGGCCCGCTCGGCGGTGTTGTAGGCGTGCGCGCCCTCGGCCGCGGCGGAGGGGAACGCGTCGAATCCGCCGATGGTGCGCATCCAGATCTTGCCGAGCAGGTAGGGGGCGGCGGCCCGTGCCGCGGCCTGGTCGCTGTCGGCGACCGTCGCTATCACGCTGATCAGCGCGTGCGGCCGGTCGAGCTGGGGTGAGGGGCGGAACGCCGCCCGGTAGTGGCGCAGCGCCGCCGTGCTCGCGTGCGGGTTGATGTGGTGGGCGAAGGCGTAGGGGAGGCCGAGGGCGGCGGCGAGCCCGGCGCTGGCCGGGCTGGAACCGAGCAGCCACAGCTTCGGCCGGCTGTCGGCGGCGGGCACCGCGAGCACCCGGCTGCCCGGGGCGGTGGGGGCGAAGTAGCCCGAGAGCTCCCGCAGCTGGCCCTCGAAGCGCTCGTCGCCGCCGGGCGTGCGGCGCAGCGCCCGGGCGGTGGTCGGATCGGTTCCGGGCGCCCGGCCCAGCCCGAGGTCGACGCGGCCCGGGAAGAGCGCCTCCAGCGTGCCGAACTGCTCGGCGACGACGAGCGGGGCGTGGTTGGGCAGCAGCACCCCGCCCGAGCCGACCCGCAGCGTGCTGGTCGCGGCGGCGATCCTGCCGGCGAGCACGGCCGGCGTCGAGGTGGCCAGGCTGGGGGTGTTGTGGTGCTCGGCTACCCAGTACCGGTGGTAGCCGAGTTCCTCCACCCGGGGCGCGAGCGCGACGGTGTCGCGCAGTGCCTGGGTGGCGCTGCCGCCCTCGAAGACGGGCACGACGTCGAGGACGGACAGGGGCGGGCTCAGACCGAGTTGGGCACCGGCTCCGCGGGGGCGGCCGGGGCCGCCTCGGGGGCCGGCGCCGGGCGGCCGGGCAGCAGGAAGCCGGCCGAGAACACCACGAGGCCCGCGGCGACCGGCCACCAGAAGGCGTTCCCGAACGAGTCGGGTGTCGGGGCCGCGTGCGCCCCGCCGCCCTGCAGGATCAGGGCGACGACGGCCACGCCCAACGACGCGCCGATCTGGTTGAGGATGAACACCGCCCCTGTCGCCCCGGCGACCGACGTCATCGGGACGGTGCGGTAGACCGAGCCCATCGTCGGCGCGCCGACCAGCCCGAGCCCGAAACCGATGACGAGCTGGGCGGGAGTCAGCACGGCCTGGGAGGTGCCCGCCCCGGACTGGGTGAACACCAGCGCCCCCGCCGTGACCAGCAGGGCGCCGGTGGGCACCAGCAGCCGGGCGCCGATGCGGTCGGCGAGGTTGCCGGCCAGCGGCATTCCGATCATGGCGCCGACGCCCAGCGGGGCCAGCAGCAGGCCGGACTCCAGCACCGAGTGGTCGTGTACCTGCTGGTAGTAGAGCGGTAGCAGGAACAGCAGCGCGAACAGGCCGCCGCCGACGAGGAACATGATGGTCACGCTGGCGCTGAAGCCCTTGCTGGCGAACAGCCGCAGGTCGAGCAGTGGTGTGCCGGCGGTGCGCAGCGCGTGCGCGGCGTAGCCGGCGAACAGCGCGGCACCGAGGACCAGACCGATCACGACCTGGACGCTGCCGAAGCCGTCCCGCCCGGCCTGGGAGAGCGCGAAGACCACCGCGGCGAAACCGGGGCACAGCAGGGCCACGCCGAGGGCGTCGAGGGGCACCGGTGTGCCGTCCCGCGGCGGGTCGGCGGGCAGCACCACGACGGCGAGCACGATCGCGGTGAGGGCGAACGGGATGTTCACCAGGAACATCCACTCCCAGGAGAAGTTCTCCAGCAGCACGCCGCCGACGATCGGGCCGAGTACCGGCCCGAGCGTGATCGGGATCGAGATCAGGCCCATCACCCGCCCGATGCGGGCCGGGCCGGCCGCGCCGGCCACCACGGTCATCATGATCGGGTCGACCATGCCGCCGCCGAGCCCCTGCAGGACCCGGAAGGCGATCAGGCTCTCCGCGTTCCAGGCCACCGCGCACAGCGCCGAGCCGGCGAGGAACAACGACAGGCCGAGCAGCCACATCCGCCGCGAGCCGAAGCGCGCCATCGCCCAGCCGGCCAGCGGGATGGCGAGCGCGACCGCCAGCAGGTAGCCGGTGGTCACCCACTCGATCGTGGCGAGCGAGGCCTCGAACTCCGCGCCGAGCGTGCTGATCCCGACGTTGACGATCGTCGCGTCCAGGTAGGACATCATCCCGCCGAGCACCATCACCCCGACGATGATCAGCAGGGCGGAATCAAGCCTAGGAGGGCTGTCCTCCGCCGTGTCCGTGCCCACCATCGAACCCTCCTTGAAACAGATCTTAAGTAAAAGTGAACTACTCGTTTCAATGTGATGGGTCGGACGGTAGCATGCGGGCATGGGTGTGGGCGAGACCACCGGCGCGCCCGGAACTCCGGCGGAACGGGACGGGCCGGAACCGGGCCGGTCAGATCGGGGCCGGCCGGATCGGGGCCGGCTGGACAAACGGCGCGCGATCGTGGAGGCCGCGCTGCGCGTCTTCTCCCGGCACGGGTACACCGAGGCGACGATCGACATGATCGCCACTGAGGCGGGGGTGGCGAAGCCGACGATCTACAACCATCTGGGTCGAAGGAGAACCTGTTCCGGTACGTCATGACGACGACCGCGGCGCTGTCCAACGCGAAGGCGCTCGAGGTGCTCGAGGGCTTCCCCCAGGACGCCGGCGGCCTTCGTGGCGGGCTGGAAGCCGTCGCGACGAGGCTCGTCGACTGCTACTGCGACGAGCGGTCCGAGGTGGTGCGCCGGCTGCTCTACGCGGAGGCACTGCGCTTCCCCGACCTCTACGACGCCGTGCGCGCCAGCGGGGCCGACCAGTTCGTGGAGGTGCTGGCGGGGCGGCTCGCCAGGCTCGCCCACGCGGGTCTGCTGCGCATCGACGACCCGATGCGCGGGGCGAACCAGTTCATCTCGCTCGTCTACGAGGAGCTGCCGGTGCGGAGCATCCCGGGCGCCCGGCCACTGCGGCCCCGCGAGGTCGACGAGGTCGTCCGCGCTGGTGTCGACACCTTCCTGCGCGCCTTCGGCGTCGCGCCCGCCTGATCCCGGCGTCTCGCCTTACCTACGCGGTTTCACCGATGTGCGCGCCGCGTGGCCGCGGGACATTGAAGACCTCCCCTCCCGGACTCGTTTCCTGCTGCCTGCACGAGGTGTCGATGCGATACGAACTGCTCGGGCCCCTGCGCGTGTCGAACAGCAGGGAGAGTCACCTGCTGAGCGCACCGAAGATGGAGACCACCCTGGCCGTGCTGCTCGTCGGCGCCGACCCCACCCGCACCATCGTCACCAAGCCCGCCGGCTATCTGCTGCGGCTGGACGGCGCCATTCTCACCTCCGACCGGCCGCTCGACCTGCCCACCGCGAGCTGACGTGACGGCGGGTGCCGAGCCGTCCTCCGGTGCGCCGCGCGCTGCGCGACGGTGCGCGGGCTCACCCGCAGCCGGCTGGCGCTGAGCCTGGTGCCCCGCCCGTCGGCCGGCGGGCGGGGCACCGCTTCGGGTGACTTCCCGCTCCGGACATCAGCGTGGTCTCCGCCAGAACGAGGCGGCAGATCCCCGACCGGGAGCTGTTAGCTTCTCCTTTATGCTTCCCGCTATGCTTCCCGCGGCGTTGCGCAGCGTCGATGACCATCATCTGCGGGCCGCTGTGGGTGACGTCACCTACCGGCGGGGCGCACAGTACGCCCGCCAGGGCGCGGTGAGCGAGATGTCGTGGGAGCCGGTGGCCCAGGTGCTCCAGGGCCGGGTCGAAGGTAGCCATG
Source organism: Frankia sp. Hr75.2 (assembly GCF_949319125.1). NCBI lineage: Bacteria > Bacillati > Actinomycetota > Actinomycetes > Frankiales > Frankiaceae > Frankia > Frankia sp. Hr75.2. The sequence goes on from NZ_CASGGV010000347.1 coordinate 10,005, forward strand.
GCGAGCGGTACCTGACCACTGTCTCCCTGACCGGCCGGGCCCGTTCGGGTGCCTGGCGGTTCAGCTACGGCGAGTGCAGCTGCCCGGTGGGCGTCAGCTGCAAACACGCCGTGGCACTCGTGCTGGCGGCGACGCGGACCGCCGCCCGCGACCCGGAACCGGGTGACCGGGGCCGTCGCGCGGCCCCTGCACCGGCGACCTGGGCGTCATCGCTGTCGGCCCTGCTCGGTGACCGGCCGGCTGATGGCGAACCACGGGGTGCCACGCCGCTCGCCCTCGAACTGACACTGTCCGCGGAGCCGGTGGTGGGCCGGTCGACGTCCGGCGGGCCGTCCCTGCGTGTCCTCGCGCGCGTGGTGAAGCCCGGGAAGAACGGCTGGGTCGGCGGGCCCGCCTGGTCGAAGCTGAGCGCACCTCACGGGCCGTACCAGCGGGATGACTACCTTGTGGCGCACCTGCGGGTCCTGCGGGAGATGTACGCCGTCTACCGGTCCGGGGACGAGGACTCGCTGTACCGCCACTACTCGCACCGGGACGACAAGCACATCGACCTCGGCGCGTTCACGAGCCCGCGGCTGTGGCCGCTGCTCGACGAGGCCATCGCGGCCGGTATCCAACTGGTGCACGGACGCAAACGCCTCGGGAACATCGAGCCGTACGGTTCGGCGGAACTTTGTCTGGACGTCACCTGCGATCCGGCGACAGCGGCGCTCACCGTCCGACCCGTACTGCGCGTGGCCGGCTCGGACGCGGCCGTCGCACCGTTCGCGTTCATCGGCGGTCACGGCGTCGTCGGTATCGACCGGGCGGAGATCCAGGCCACGGACCGGCATGCGGACTGGCACATCCGGCTGGCCCGGTTGACCGCCTTCGTGCCGCCGGCACTGGTCCGGATGGCCGTCGGGAACCGGAGCCTGGAGGTCCCGGCCGCCGAGCGGTCGCGGTTCGTCCGCGAGTTCTACCCCGGCCTGCGTCAGTTGGCCACGATCGTCTCCTCCGACGGTTCCTTCGAACCGCCGGTGATCGCGCCGCCTGTTCTCGTCGCCCGGGCGGACTACGGCCCCGACCACACCGTCGAGATCACCTGGGAATGGGACTACTCGGTCGGAGACACGCGGCTGCGGGCACCGCTGCACGGCGACGGGACGGGTTCCGAGTACCGGGACAGGACCAGCGAGGCCGAGATCCTGACGGGTCTGGACCTGCCGCTCGACGCCGCCCGGCTGCTGTCGTGCGGCGAGGCGGGCGTGCCGGTCTCCTCCGTCCGTCTCAGCGGGGTCGAGACGATGCGGTTCACGACGGAGCTGTTGCCGCTACTGGCCGCCCGGGACGGGATCGCCGTCGAGGTCGGTGGGCGTCCCGCCGCCTACCGCGAGGTCGGGGATTTGCTGCGCATCGAGGTTTCGACCGACGACGTGCCGAACGAACCCGACTGGTTCGATCTGGGGCTCGCCATCACCCTGGACGGGCGCCAGGTCCCGTTCTCGATGGTCTTTCTCGCGCTCAGCCGGGGTGAATCGCACCTCCTGCTCGACGACGGAGCGTATTTCAGCCTGGACAAACCGGAACTGCGGGTGCTGCGCCAGCTGATCGAGGAGGCCCGGGCGCTGCAGGACGCCCCGGGTGGGCCGCTGCGTATCAGCCGCTTCCAGGCCGGGCTGTGGGAGGAACTGGCCGGCCTCGGCGTGGTCGTCCGCCAGGCCGCGGCGTGGCGCCGCCAGGTGGCGGGCCTGCTGGACCTCGGTTCGGCCGGTGCGAAGGAGTCACCGGGCATGTTGCAGGCCAGCCTGCGGCCCTACCAGTCTGACGGCTACCAGTGGTTGAGCTTCCTGTGGGACTGCCAACTTGGAGGGATCCTCGCGGACGACATGGGCCTGGGGAAGACCCTGCAGTCGCTCGGGCTGATCTGCCATGCCCGCCAGGCCGACCCGGCGCTCGCACCGTTCCTCATCGTCGCGCCGACGAGCGTCGTGTCGAACTGGGTCGCCGAGGCGGCTCGGTTCGCACCCGCGCTGCGGGTCACCGCCGTCACCGACACACTGCGGCGCCGGGGCCAGACCCTCGATGAGGTCATGGACGCCGCCAATGTGGTCGTGACGTCGTACACCCTCTTCCGGCTCGACGAGGAGGCGTATTCCGGCGCCACCTGGGCCGGGCTGATCCTCGACGAGGCGCAGATCGTCAAGAACAGTCAGTCGAAGGCGTACCAGTGCGCGAGACTGTTGCCTGCGCCGTTCAAGCTGGCGGTCACGGGAACACCGTTGGAGAACAACGTGATGGAGTTGTGGTCGCTGCTGTCGATCACTGCTCCGGGGCTGTTCCCGAACCGGTCACGGTTCCAGGACTACTACGCCCGCCCGATCGAGAAGCAGGGTAACACCGAGCGCCTGGCGCAACTGCGGCGCAGAATCAGGCCGCTGATTCTGCGCCGTACCAAGGAACAGGTCGCACCCGAGCTCCCAGCCAAGCAGGAGCAGGTCCTCGAGATCGAGCTGTATCCCCGCCACCGCAAGGTCTACCAGACCCGGCTGCAGCGCGAACGGCAGAAGGTCCTGGGCCTGATCGACGACATGAACCGTAACCGTTTCACGATCCTGCGGTCGCTCACGACACTGCGGCAGCTCAGTCTTCACGCCGGGCTGGTCGATGACACGCATGACGATCTTCCCAGCGCCAAGATCGACATTCTGCTCGAGCAGCTGCGGGACGTCGTCGACGGTGGGCACCGCGCGCTCGTCTTCAGCCAGTTCACCCGGTTCCTCGGCAGGGTGCGCGATTCCCTTGCTGTGGCCGGCATCGAGTACTGCTATCTCGACGGCACCACCCGCAACCGTTCGGCGGTCGTGCGCCGGTTCAAGGAAGGGGCGGCGCCGGTCTTCCTGATCAGTCTCAAGGCGGGCGGATACGGCCTGAACCTGACCGAGGCGGACTACTGTTTTCTGCTCGACCCGTGGTGGAACCCCGCCACCGAGGCACAGGCCGTGGACCGAACACATCGTATAGGTCAGACACGCAACGTCATGGCCTATCGACTCGTGGCCAAGGACACGATCGAGGAGAAGGTGATGGCACTGCAGGCACGTAAGGCCGAACTGTTCACCAGCGTCATGGACGGCGGCGAGTTCGTCGACGCGACCCTGGACGCCAACGACATCCGCCAGCTGCTGTCCTGAGCCGCCGGGCAGCCCTCCACGGTGCTCAGGTGAGCAGTTTCTTCTTCTGTACCTTGCCCATCTGGTTGCGTGGCAGTTCGGTGGCGAACCGGATCTCGCGTGGGCGTTTGTGCGGGGCCAGGGCGGTGGCGACATGGTCGATCAGCGTCGTGGCGTCGATCGGCTCGTGCGTGACGACGACGGCCACGACGCGCTGGCCGAGGTCGTCGTCGGGCACGCCGACGACCGCGGCCTCGGCGACGGACGGGTGGGCCAGCAGCGCGTTCTCGATCTCGCCAGCTCCTATCTTGTAACCGCCCGACTTGATGAGGTCGGTGCTCTGCCGTCCGACGATGCGCAGTTGCCCGTCCGGCTCGAAGAGGCCGAGGTCTCCGGTCGAGAACCAGCCGTCGGAGGTCAGCGCCGCCGCGGTCGCGGCCGGGTTGCCCAGATAGCCGGTGAACACGTTCGGGCCGCGTACCTCGACCGGTCCGAACTCCTCGTCCCCGGTGACCCGCACCTCGACGCCGCCCAGCGGCGCACCCACCAGGCCTGGGCGGCGGTCACCGTCGGCCCGCGCGGCGGTGTTGATGAGGGTCTCGGTGAGCCCGTAACGTTCCGCGACCCGGTGACCGGCCAGCGCGGCGAACCGGTCGAACACCGGGACGGGTAGCGCCGCCGAGCCCGACACGAGCAGCCGGGCGGACGCGAACGCCTCCGGCTCGGGCACCCGGGACCACATGGTCGGCACGGCGAAGTACAGCGTCCCGCCCGGCACCGGCGCGAACCGCGCCGCGTGGTGCAGCGCGGACCCGATCCGCAGCGGGCCCAGCGTCCCGAGCACGAGGCCGTGTACGTGGAACAGTGGCAGCGTGTGCCCGAGCACGTCGGCCGGTGACCAGGCCCATGCGTCGGCCAGCGCGTCGATGTTGGACGTGACCGCGCGGCGCGGGATCACCGCGCCCTTCGGGGGCCCGGTGGTCCCGGAGGTGTAGATCACCAGTGCGGGTGCGTCGTCATCAGCCGGCTCGGTCGGCAGCGCGCCGCGTGCGGTGAGATCCACGTCGTCGAGCAGCAGGTCGGGTTCGCTGTCGGCCAGGACGTACGCCCGTTCGGCGGCGCCGGCCTGCGGGTTGACCGTGACCACGGTGACGCCGGCCTCCACCGCCCCGGCGATCGCGACAACGGTTTCCAGAGTCGGGATGGCCACCACCGCGATCCGGCGCAGCCCCCGCACCCGTTCGGCGGCGGCGCCCACCGCGCCCGCCAGATCATCGCCCGCGAGCGCGGCGCCCGACATCCGGACCACGGCCCGGCCTTGACGCAATGCAGTCAGCACCCTCGCATTGTCGGGCCCGCCACCCGGTTCGGTCGACGGAACAGTCGAGTCCCGCCTTGACACCTGATATATCAAAGTGTCAGAGTTGAGCTGGAAGGACGTCATCCGCCCGGCACACCACGCCCCTTTACCGGGTGTCTTCGGTGGGGCGGTGGCCGCAGGCGCATCACTGACCGAGAGGTGGACCAGGATGGGCCGGCGGCCGGACACAGCCACGACCAGCGCGCGCGAGACCGCGTCCGCGGCGTCCGACGACGACCGTCGGTTCCGCGACGCGATGGCCTCGTTTCCCAGCGGCGTCACGATCGTGACGACCGCCGACGACACCGGTCGGTGGTGGGGCTTCACGGCGAGCTCGTTCTGCTCGGTGTCCATGAATCCGCCGCTCGTCCTTGTCTGTCTCGCGACGTCCGCCCAGTGCCACCCCGCGTTCGAGGCGGCGCGGCGGTTCATCGTGCACGTGGTGCCCCCGGAACACGCCGACCTCGCGGTGCGGTTCGCGACGCGCGGCGCGGACAAGTTCGCGGACGCGGGCTTCCGCCCCGACGAACGCGGCCTCCCCGTGCTCGACCGGGCGTGCGTGACGCTGGACTGTGCCGCCCACGCGATCCAACCGGCGGGTGACCACTCGATCCTGCTCGGCCGGGTCGAGCGGACCCAGGTCGGCGAGGACCGTCCCGCCGTCTACTTCCGCCGCCGGTTCCACCTGCTCGGGGACGCCACCTGAGCCACTTGACGGCGCGGCTGTTCTGCTCTTCTGATATACGCTGGTCGGCGTGGCGACGCCCGGATACCTCGGCCCGCGCGACGGTATGTCCGGCTCGGATGAATGGGTGGGGGCTGGAGCGGGCCCGGCGGCGGTAGCCGACGCCGGGCAGGGCCGGCCCCGCCGGCTCCGGCTGGGCGCCACCGCCCGGGACAGAGTGGCCGACGTGCTCCGCGACGAGATCATGAGTGGCCGCCTCGGCCCGGGGGCCCGCATCGACCTGGACGAGACCGCCACGTGGCTGGGCACGAGCCGCACCCCCGTCCGCGAGGCGTGCCTGGCGCTCCAGTTCGAGGGCCTGGTCCGCGTCGCCCCCCGCAGCGGGGTGACGGTGATCGGCCTGCGCCAGCGTGACGTCGAGGACAACTTCGCCCTCATCGCCATGCTCTCCGGCGCGGCCGCGGCCTGGGCCGCGGAACGGATCTCCGAAGCCCACCTGGCCGAGCTCCGGCGCCTGGCGGCCGACGTCCGATCGGCGGTCGAGACCGGCGGCGACCTGCGGACGGCGAACTTCCTGTTCCACCGGGCCGTCAACCAGGCCAGCGACTCGGTGCGTCTGATCGCGCTCATCCGCCAGACCGGGCGGATCATCCCGTGGTCGTTCTTCGACCTCGTCCCGGAGCAGGTGGGCTGCGCCCTGCGCGAGCACGACGACATCGTCGACGCCATCGCCGCCCACAACGGTGCCCGCGCGCGCCGGGTGTCGGAGGAGCATGTGGTCAGCGCCGGCCGGCTCCTCGTCGCCCGGGTGTTCGGCCCCGGGCCGGCCGGGGCCGGATCGACAGCCGCCGGTCCAGCGGCGGGCGCCGGCGCCGGCGGCTGACGGGCGATCGCAGCCCTCGCCGCACATCAGATCCGGCCCTGGGATCTTGGGGACCCGCTTCCACGCGGCCGGTCCGTTCAGGGTCGGACACCGCTGCTGACCGGCGCGGTGAAGCTGCTGGCGGGCCGTGCCAGGCCCAGGTTCTCGCGCAGGGTCGAGCCGGTGTAGCGGGAGCGGAACAGCCCGCGGCGGCGCAGCTCGGGCACCACCAGCCGGACGAAGTCCTCGAACGCGCCGGGGAAGTGGGTGGCCGCGAGGACGAAACCGTCGCAGGAGTAGGTCTCGAACCAGTCCTGCATCTGGTCGGCGATCTGTGCGCCGGTGCCGACGAAGCGCGGGCCCTGCAGCAGGGTGGCGCGGTGGTTCGCCAGCGTCCGCAGCGTCATCCTGCCGCCGCCGAGGTGCTTCTTCACGCCCTGGACGAGGCCGCGGATGCCGGAGACGGAGTTGATGAGCTCGTCGGTGATCTCGTCGTCGAGCGAGTAGCCCGCGAAGTCGTGGTTCGTCAGCTCGGAGAGCAGCGTCAGCGACGCCATCGGGTGGACGAGCTCGTTGAGGAAGATGTTCTCCTTCTCCCGGGCGATCGTCTCGGTCTCGCCGACGATGGCGTACGCCATCGGGAGCATCCGGACGGCTTCGGCGGACCGGCCCTCGGCTGTGACGAGTTCCTTCTGGCTGCGGTAGTGCTCGGCGGCGACGCTCTGGCTCGGGTCGGCGGTGAAGATCAGGTCGGCCCACCGGGCGGCGAACTGCTGGCCGCGGCCCGACTGGCCGGCCTGGATGATGGGCAGCCGGCCCTGCGGCGGGCGTGGGACGGTGAGTGGTCCCTGCACGTGGAAGTACTTGCCGTGGTGGTCGAGTTCGTGGACCTTGCCCGGGTCGGCGAAGACGCCGGACTCGCGGTCCATCACCAGGGCGTCGTCCTCCCAGGAGTCCCAGAGCCGGGTGACGACGTCGATGAACTCCTCGGCGCGGTCGTAGCGCTCGTCGTGACCGAGGTGTTGGTCGACCCCGAAGTTGCGGGCCTCGGAGTCGTTCACCGAGGTGACGACGTTCCAGGCCGCCCGCCCGCCGCTGAGGTGGTCCAGCGTCGCGAAGGTCCGCGCGACGTGGAACGGCGGGTAGTACGTCGTGGAGTAGGTCGCTCCGAGGCCCAGGTGCGACGTCGCGGCCGCGGCGGCGCCCAGCACCGCGGTCAGATCGAGCTTGACCGGGCGGGCGCCGTAGCGGACGGCGTCGGCGGGAGACGCGTTGTAGATCGACGGCATCGCCAGGCGGTCGTCGAAGAACATCAGGTCGAACGTGCCCTCCTCGAGCACCCGCGCTATCCGCTGGTAGTAGCGGAGGTCGAGGAAGTCGTGCGCCGAGCTCGGGTACCGCCACGACCCCGAGTACACCGACACGTTCGAAGCCTGCATGAACGCGACCAGGGTGAGCTGGTCCTCGCGCCTTGGCGACACGGATGCCCCTCTCGCAGTTAATATATCAGGTTCTCGCCATTAGACGCTTGGTGCGCGGCGAGGTCAACCGGATCGGAGCAGTGTGGTCGGGTGGGAGCGCTCGGTGGCGGTAGGTCGGCACCGGCTTCGAACACACCGACACCCGTCCATCGGGCACCAGCGGGTAGCCGTGTCGGCTACGCATGGTCGACGTGGGTCTGTTCGGCAGGAACCTCTCCAACCCGGTTCGGCGGACACCTCGGAAGAAGGAGTGAGCGCATGATCGACCACAAGGTCCGCGTGTATCGGAGCGCCGAGCGGCTGGCCCGCGAGGACCAGCTCGCCTGGAAGATCGCCGCGGTCGCCACCGACCCGGTCGAGGTCACCGACGACGTGACCGACATGGTGATCAACCGGGTCATCGACAACGCCGGGGTGGCCGCCGCGTCGCTGACCCGAAAGCCGGTGGCCGCCGCCCGCGACCAGGCGCTGCGGCACATCCCCGCCCCCGGGCGTGACGGCGCTACCGTGTTCGGCACGCCGGCCGGCGTCCGCGTCTCCCCGGAGTGGGCAGCCTGGGCCAACGGCGTCGCCGTGCGCGAGCTGGACTTCCACGACACCTACCTGGCGGCGGACTACTCCCACCCCGGGGACAACATCCCGCCGGTGCTGGCCGTCGCCCAGCACCTGGGGCTGGACGGCGCCGCCCTGCTGCGCGGGATCGCCACCGGCTACGAGATCCAGGTCGCGCTCGTCCGCGGGATCTGCCTGCACCGGCACAGGATCGACCACATCGCGCACCTCGGCCCGTCCGCCGCCGCCGGCATCGGCGCCCTGCTCGGCCTGCCGACCGAGCCCGTCCACCAGGCCGTCCAGCAGGCCCTGCACACGACCACAACAACCCGGCAGTCGCGCAAGGGCGAGATCTCGAGCTGGAAGGCGTACGCACCGGCGTTCGCCGGCAAGCTCGCCGTCGAGGCGGTGGACCGGGCCATGCGCGGAGAGGGCGCGCCCTCACCGGCCTACGAGGGTGAGGACGGGTTCATCGCCTGGCTGCTCGACGGGCCCGGCGGGCAGTACGTCGTCTCGCTGCCCGCGGTCGGGGAGGCCAAGCGGGGAATCCTCGAGACCTACACCAAGGAGCACTCCGCCGAGTACCAGAGCCAGGCGCTGATCGACCTGGCCCGCCGCCTCGGCCCGCGGATCGGGGACTTCGCCCGAGTCCGCTCCATCGTGATCCACACCAGCCATCACACCCACCACGTGATCGGCTCCGGGGCGAACGACCCGCAGAAGTACGACCCGAAGGCCAGCAGGGAGACCCTCGACCACTCGATTCCCTACATCTTCGCGGTCGCGTTGCAGGACGGCGACTGGCACCACGAGCGCTCCTACGCCCCCGAGCGGGCGGCGCGGCCGGACACCGTCGCCCTCTGGCGGAAGATCACCACGCTGGAGGACAAGGAGTGGACGCGGCGCTACCACGCCACCGACCCCGACGAGAAGGCGTTCGGGGGACGGGTCGTCGTCGAGCTCGACGACGACACCGTGCTCACCGACGAGATCGCCGTCGCCGACGCGCATCCGCTCGGCGCCCGTCCGTTTGCCCGGGACGAGTACGTCGGCAAGTTCCGCCGGCTCGCCGAGGGCGTCATCCCCGGCCCCGAGCAGGACAGGTTCCTCGACACCGCCGCCCGCCTGCCCGAACTGACCCCGGGCGAACTCGCCGGCCTCACCCTCACTCCCGAGCCCGCACTCACCACCGGGGACACCCAGGGGATCTTCTGACCGCCCGGATTTCGGAAAGGAACCCGCAGTGCTGCACGCGAAGAAGCCGGCCCATTCCCGTCGCGCCGCGTTCCGGGAGGCGCTGCGTTCCGGTCGCCTGCTGCGTTTCCCCGGCGCGTTCAACCCGCTGACCGCTGTTCTCATCACCGAGCTCGGCTTCGACGGCGTCTACGTCTCCGGCGCGGTGCTCTCCGCCGATCTCGCCCTGCCCGACATCGGTCTGACCACGTTGACCGAGGTCGCCGGGCGGGCCGGGCAGATCGCCCGGGTCACCGACCTGCCGGCCCTCGTGGACGCCGACACCGGCTTCGGTGAGCCGATGAACGTCGCCCGCACCGTCCAGATCCTCGAGGACGCCGGGCTCGCCGGCTGCCACCTCGAGGACCAGGTCAACCCGAAGCGGTGCGGGCACCTCGACGGCAAGTCCGTGGTGGGCACCGAGGAGATGGTCCGCCGGATCCACGCCGCGGTCACCGCCCGCCGTGACGACGACTTCGTCATCTGCGCCCGCACCGACGCCCGCGCCGGCGAGGGCCTGGACGCCGCCACCGAGCGCGCCCGCGCCTACGCCGACGCCGGCGCGGACATGATCTTCCCGGAGGCGATGGCCGACCTCGCCGAGTTCGAGGCGATGCGCAGCGCGGTCGACGTGCCGATCCTGGCGAACATGACCGAGTTCGGGAAAAGCGAGCTTCTCACCACCGCGGCGCTGGAATCCGCCGGCGTGAACCTCGTCATCTACCCGGTCACCCTGCTGCGCCTCGCGATGGGCGCCGTCGAGGACGGGCTGCGCCAGCTCCTGGCGGACGGCACACAGGCCGGTCTCGTCGACCGGATGCAGACCCGCTCCCGCCTCTACGAGCTCCTCGACTACCCCGCCTACAACACCTTCGACACCGACACCTTCAACTTCCGGATCTGAACATTCCGGTTCTCCCCGGACTTTCCGGTCTTCTCCCTGGAAGGACGTCCGCCATGGCCACCGTCGGATCCTCGGTGCGCAAAGCTCTGGCTGGAGTCGTCGTCGACACGACCTCCGTCTCGACGGTGAATCCGGAGACGAACTCGCTCCCAATCTCGACTTCCCGACCGGCCCCACCTACCACCTGATGGGATTCGGCATCCCGACCTTCACCCCGATCTTCGTCATGCCGCGGATCACCAGGTGGACGGCGCACATCATCGAGCAGCTCGCCGAGCATTGCTGATCATGGTGTTCCGTGGAACACCATGCCGTCCGGGGCCGACCTCCTGAAGGACGTCGTCGAGCGCCAGGCACCGCCTGAGGCTCGTCAGCCGGCGGTTTCGAGACCAGCGTGGAACCGCAGCAGTCGGGCCCTGTGCTCGCCGAGGACCGGGCGGGTGCGTTCGATCAGGCTGTCAAGCTCGGCGGCGCGGTCGCGGCTTGGCGCGTGGTACGTGGTGGCGGCTTCGTTGTCGAGCCACGCTGTCAGGTCGGCCTGTGCGCTGGCCCGCAGCCGTTCGTCGGCGTCGTCGAGCAGGCGCAGGTTGACGGCCATCCGCTGCCAGGCGTCGTCCCCGGTGGTCAGCAGCCGGTAGCCGGCGAACCGCACATGCGGCGTTGCCCGCGGCGAGCAGTGCCTCCAGCGCCGGCCGCTCAACGGCGCCGGGCTCGCGGCGCAGAGTCGCCACCGCCTGGCGGGTGACCGCGGCGGAGTCGTCGCGCAGCATCGGCACCAGCTCGGCCGGACGCGTGACGCCGAGGCGACGCAGCGCCCGGATCGCCTCCACCCGGCCGCGGGCACGCGGATGCGACAGCCACCGGGCGACGGTGTCGGCGTCGTCCGCCGTGCCGGTCTCCCCGAGCCCCGCGATCGTCCCAGGCTCCGGAGCCTGGGCTGCGGCGAGCCGGCGGTAGCGCTCGGCCGGGTCCGAACCGGCACGGCGCAGCGTCGCCTGGGCGGTTGCGCGCACGAGTGGATGCCGGTCGGGGAGCGCCGCCTCGGCCACGTCCGGGTCACCGTGCGCGATCAGTGCCTCAAGTGCCGCGGTGCGGACCTGGGCGGTGCGGCTGGCCAGCATCGCGTGCAGCCGCGCCGGGTCGGCCGCGGCCCGCACCGCGGCCTGGGCGCACATCGTCCGGATCGGCAGGTCGCCGTCGCTGACCGCCGCCGTTGTCAGCTGGTCCAGGTTCAGCTGGTCAGCGGCGATCGCCGCCCGGTAGGCGGCCCGCCGGGTCGCGCGATCCCGCGCAGACAGCAGCGGCTGGAGTTGCCACGCCGGCAGGTCCCGCAGGATCTGATCGACGCGCTGCGCGAGCCAGGCGCCCTCTCGCCGTCCGCGTAACGCGAACGCCAGCTCCGCCAGCGTGGTCAGCACCGGCCCGTCCGGCACCGGCGGCCAGCCCTCGATGGCCGTCCGCGCCTGGTGCCGAACCTCGGCCACCCAGTCGCAGGCGCGAAGCGCGAGTACCGCGGCCGCGGCCGGGTGTGTCCGGTCCGCCAGGCGGACGGCTGCCGCCTCGCGGATCCGCCCGTTGTGGTGGCACCCCGCCACCACCAGGTGCAGCTCGTCCACCTCGCCGTCGGCCAGGTCCGCCGCGAGGCGCCGCGACCAGTGCGACGTGGACCACCATCGCTGCCGCAACGCCTTGTCCACCGCCAGCCACCACGGCGCCGCGGCCGTGCCCAGCCCGTCCAGGACCGCCTGGCGCAGGGCCAGGTCGCCGTCGCGGGCCACGATCAGCAGCGCGCCCGCGAACTCCGTCGGGCTGACGCCCGGGTCGGTGCCACCGGCCGCGGCAGGAACCCGCCCGACCGTCGCAAGCCCTGGAAGGTGATCACGTTCGCCGACATCCTTGGCGGTGACGGCGGCGCGGTGCAGCCACCGCCGCAGCCGCTTCCCCACCATCGCGGACACAGGCGCACCTCCTCAAGGCATGCGAACCATCATGATCGCGGCCATTCTGTTCTGTCGCGGACGAATCGGCGGGTAGGGGGTCGATCGGCGCCCGAGCGCCCGATCGTCCGCCTGAAAAGCGGAAGGTCGGCGGTTCGACCCCGCCCCTGCCCACTCACACCGTCTGACCAGCGAAAACGTCGACAGGCCGGTTCAACCGTCCGTCGCACAGCGCTGGAACAGAGGAAAACTTTCGATGACGGCTTCCCGGCCCCGGCAGCCCAAATCCTTGATCGCTGGCCCGTTCCAGCCGGTGATCAACTCCTTCCGCCTCCATCTGAGCGCCGAAGGCAAGTCCCCCAAGACCATCCGGACCTACGTCGAGGCCGCGCAGTGGTTCGCCGCGGCGCACCTGCTCGCGCACACCGGCCACACCGACTGGTCGGACGTGACCGCGGACGACGTCCGCGCGTGGCTCGTCTACCTTCTTGATCAGTACTCGGACAGCTACGCCAACAACCAGTACCGGGCGCTGCAGCAGTTCTTCAAGTGGTACGCGGACGAGGAAGAGGTCGGCAACCCGATGGGCCGGCTCAAGCCGCCCAAGGTCGCCGAGAAGATCGTCCCGGTGTTCACCGAGGAGGAGCTGAACCTCCTGTCGAAGACCTGCAAGGGCAAGACGTTCGTCGACCGCCGCGACCAGGCGATCATCGAGCTGTTCAAGGCCACCGGGATCCGCCTCTCGGAGATGGCCGGCATCTGCTACGACCCGGAGCACCCCGAGCGTGGTGACATCGACCTGGAGCGCCGCGAGCTGCGCGTCACGGGCAAGGGCCGCAAGGAACGGATGGTCAAGTTCGGCTACAACGCCGCGCGGGCGGTCGACCGGTACCTACGGCTGCGCGGCAAGCACAGCTACGCGCACAGCCCGAAGCTCTGGCTCGGGATCAACAACCGCCAGCCCATGACCGCGAACGGCATCTACCAGATGATCTCCCGGCGCGGCGACGAAGCCGGCGTGGTGGTCCACCCGCACAAGTTCCGTCACCACTTCTCGCACTCATGGCTCGACAAGGGCGGCAACGAGGGCGACCTCATGGAGCTGAACGGCTGGACCTCCCCGCAGATGCTCCGCCGCTACGGCGCCAGCGCTCGGAACGTGCGGGCCCGGAGAACCTACGACCGGATCATGAACGGAGAGTAGGACAACATCGTTCCGGCGGTGGCCCGGAAGGATCAGGGATCCTTCCGGGCCACCGCTTTGCTATGCCAGGAGTTGCGGTTCGATGAGGGCGCCGCCGGCGGGCGCTGCACTCCGGGAAGTCATCACCCGTCGAGCGACCGGCGTCGGCTGTTGTCGGCACTTCCGCCGGTGGACCAGGGCCAGTAGTTCTCCGATCACCGCAGACCAGCCCGTGATCTGAAGCGCCCAGGCGGGCCGAGACGCCCGAAGGCAGTCCCTGGCGCACGGATGTCTGTTTGGAGCCTCTTGGGCGGCCTCAGGTGCCACCGATCGGTCAGTGCCGTCTACTCGTCCGCCGAGCGCGGGCCCTGATCCTCGCGGGTCGTCTCTGAAGACAGTGTGTCTAGAGAAAGTCTCTCTAG
>NZ_CASGGV010000348.1:0-23724 GCF_949319125.1 Frankia sp. Hr75.2
TAATTCGGCGTGTCGCTCACAAAACGACCGGGTCGGCGTTCCCTGGCTGGGCACGTCGCGGGCACGCGCTCGCCCGGCCCTGCCTCATCACTGGCGTGTGCCCGGATCTGGTGTCGCGCCGTCTACCGGTCGCGGCTTAGCTGGGTTGCCGGACCGCGACGGAGTACGTACCGATGATGCGGTCGCCGGTCCGGGGGTGGGCTGGGAGTCCTCCCCACGCCCGTGGGGGTGATCCCGGCGAGAGGAGGGTCTCGCCGGGGTGGGACCAGTCCTCCTCACGTCCGTGGGGATGATTCGTTGAGCTGTTTCCCGGGGCCTGCCACGTCGACGCCGCACGGGAGAACAACCGGATCGAATCCGACCACAGCCTCCTGAAAGCCAGACTCCGGCCCATGCGCGGACTGAAACGGCTGCGCTCCGCCCAGACGATCAGCGTAGGGCATGCGTTCGTCCAGAACATCCGCCGCGGCCACTACGAACTCGGGATCGACACCGACCCGCACGCACGGCTGACAGCCGCGTTCACCGAGCTCACCCTCGCGATCTGATCACCCGCTCGGCAGCGTCAACCATGCCCTGCCTTCCCCCAATGCAACAGACCCGGCGGAGTCACGGGCTGCCTCATCGCCCTGTACGAGGACTGAGGCGGGTGCTGCGAGAGTGCTCGCCGTGATGAGGCGCTGCGCAGGACTGTCACCGTCGGGAGGCTTCGCCGCCATGGGTGGCCCGCACGCCCGGCAGGCCGGGCCGGTGGTTGCGCACGTTCGCGCACCCGGTCCCCGTCCGGCCGGGCGATCCGGTTCGGCCGGAGGGCTCCGCTCTGCCTCTGGCCGGGCGCTTCCGGCAGGTACACGCATCATGCCGTGCTCACCAGCGGGGCAGTGGCGCCCGATTTGACCGGAGGAAGCCTCCGGTTTACCGTGGAGGCAATTCGGAGATAGCCTCCGTTTTCGATCGGGTCACCGGACCGGAAGAGTGCAGGAGGGCGTATGAACGCCAGGGGGCAACAGGGGCGCAAGCCCCGCGCCGACGTCCAGCGCAATCGCGCGGCCCTCCTGGAGGCCGCCCAGCGCCACTTCCTGCGGGACGGGGTCGGCACGTCACTGGAAGCGGTCGCCAAGGAGGCGGGCGTCGGGCCGGGAACGCTGTACCGGCACTTCCCCACCCGTGAGGCCCTGCTGGCGGCCGTACTTCAGTCCCGCACCGCGGAACTGGTGACCCGCCGCGAGGACATCGCCGGCATCGACGACGCCAGCACGGCGCTGACGCAGTGGCTGCGGGCGATGGAGGACTACCTCAGCGCCTACAGCGGACTGCCGGAACCCCTCATGGCGGCGACCCGGGCGCAGGACCCGGACAATCCGCTCACCGTCCCCTGTGACGAGCTCATCGCCACGACCGACGAGTACGCGCGAGCCGCACAGCGCACAGGGTACGTACGCCCGTCGGCGACGGGCTACGACCTGTTCCTCGCGGCCTGCTCGGTCGCCTGGATCAAGGGCACCGGCGCCACCGGGGAATCGGTCGACCGGCTGCGGGCGCTCGTCGCCAACGGATACCGCGAGCCGGACGACCGCACCTAGCGGTCGGCAACTCGCTCAAGACCGGGCCGCGGGAACGCCCCGGCGCCCCACGGGATCTGGCAATGGCCCGGCAATCCCGCCACACCGTCATCACATCGCGCCGCCCGCAGGGGTGGCACAACCTTCAAAGGGGCAAATCATGAAAATTTCTGTTATCGGTGCTGGAGCCATCGGTGGAAATCTGGCCCGCAAGCTGAGCCTGGCCGGTCACGACGTCCAGGTGGCGGACGCCCGGGGCCCCGAGGCCGTTACCGCCGAGGTGCTGGAGACCGGCGCCCGCGCGGTGACCCTGGACGAGTCGGTGCAGGGCCGGGACGCGATCATCCTGGCGATCCCGTTCGGGGTGGCGGGGCAGCTGGCGGAGCTGTTCGCCACCGCCCCTGCCGAGACCGTGGTCATCGACACCTCGAACTACTACCCGCACCTCAGCGGGCGGATCGAGGAGGTGGAGGACGGCGGCAAGGTGGAGAGCGTGTACACCTCCGAGCTCCTTGGTCGGCCCGTCGTCAAGGCGTGGAACGCCGCCCTGGCCGAGACCCAGCGCACCCGGGGTGTTCCGGCGGGTACCCCGGGCCGTATCGCGATCCCGGTGGCCGGCGACTCCGAGGACGCGAAGAAGGCGGCCATGAGCCTGGTCGACGACACCGGCTTCGACCCCTACGACGCCGGCCCCCTGGCCGACTCGTGGCGCCAGCAGCCGATGGGCCCCGCCTACTGCACCGAGCTGACCCTCGACGAGCTCCCCGCCGCCCTGGCCGCGGCCGACCGCGTCAAGGACGCCGCCGTCCGCGAGAGCATGCTCGAGCGCTTCGCCGCCCTCCCGGCCAACGCCACCCTGGACGACGTCGTCGAGATGAACCGCGCCGCCCACCGCTGACACCCCGCCCATCCACAGGGCGACGCTCGCGCGGGGCCGCGGCATCGGAGACACGACGGGACGTGAACAACGCCCGCGCGTGCCCCGGTGCCGCGGCCCCGCGCGGTTGCGGCGCACGGCTGCCCGCCGGTCACACAGGCGCATCGGCCCAGAACCACCCGGAAGCACCGACCGCACCCGGCACTCTCGGCCGTCGCGTGCCGCCCCTTTTGCAATCCGGAGGCCATCTCCGTATTATCGAGAAGGTAATCGGAGGCATCCTCCGCTTCCTCTTGCCCGCTTGGAGGCGTTCCCATGACCCGCTCACAGATGCTCCTGGCCATGCAGTTCACCAGCGGCTACGGATCCGAGCCCGGGGCATGGCGGCTGCCCGGGACGAACCTGTCCAGCTACACGGACATGGACCAGTTCGTGCGCTACGCACAGGCCGCCGAGCGCGGCAAGATCCAGCTGCTGTTCATCGCGGACACCCCGGTCCTGGACGTGGACCTGGAGAACGAGCACCCGCACCACCCCATCGACCCGATCATCGTCCTCACCGCCATCGCCCGCGAGACCGAGCGGATCGGCCTGGTCGCCACCGGCTCCACCACCTTCAACGAGCCCTTCAACCTCGCCCGCCAGTACAAGGCCCTCGACGTGATCAGCCACGGCCGGGCCGGCTGGAACGCGGTCACCACCTCTCACCCGGCGGCCGCGGCGAACTTCGGCTCCCCCATCCCGCCCCGCGCGGAGAAGTACGAGCGCGCCCACGAGTTCGTCCAGATCGTGCAGGCGCTGTGGGGCAGCTGGGAGAAGGACGCCTGGGTCCTCGACGTCGAGGGCAAGCGGTTCGCTGACATGGGCAAGATCCAGCCGGTCAACCTGCAGGGCCGCCACGTCGCTTCCCGCGGGCCGCTGCCCATCCCGCCGTCCGAGCAGGGCCAGCCGGTCATCTTCCAGGCGGGCGGCGGCAGTTACGGCTTGGAGCTGGCGGGCCGGTACGCGAGCGGCGTGTACGCCAACCCGATGACGATCGACGACGGGATCGCCCAGCTGGGCGCACTGCGGGACGCCGCCAAGCAGGCCGGGCGCGACCCGGACGAGGTGAAGATGTTCGTCGGCTTCATGCCGACCATCGCCTCCTCACGGCGGGCCGCCCTGGACCGGCGGCGCTTCCTGGACGAGTCCGTCGACCTGCGCCGGCGTGTGCGCTATCTCGGCGCGATGATCGGTCTGCCGCTGAGCCACGAGCTGCTCGACGAGCCGCTGACCGCGCGCCAGTTGGCCGATGCCGTACCCAGCCCGCACGATGCCCGCTCCGCCCGCGCCCTTGAGGTGGCGCGAGAGGGCTGGACTCTGCGAGACGTCCTGGCGCACGGCGTCATCGACTACCACCCGGTCGTCGCCGGCACCGCCACCGACGTGGCCGACCACATGCAGGAATGGTTCGAGGCCGGGGCCTGCGACGGCTTCTCGCTGGCCATCGACGGTTACCACGACGGCGTCGACGCCTTCGTCGACCAGGTCGTCCCCCTCCTGCAGGAACGCGGCCTCTTCCACCACGACTACGAGGGCCCGACCCTCCGCGACCACCTCGGAGCCCGCGACCAGTACGGCCTCGACCCCCGCGTCACAGAAACGGCCCGCTGATGCCCACCACCCAGCCCACCAGCACCGTCACCCTGCAGGCGTTCCGCGACGCCATGGCCATCGTCGCCTCCC
This sequence comes from Frankia sp. Hr75.2, assembly GCF_949319125.1. Taxonomy (NCBI): domain Bacteria; kingdom Bacillati; phylum Actinomycetota; class Actinomycetes; order Frankiales; family Frankiaceae; genus Frankia; species Frankia sp. Hr75.2. Next base: position 4,165 of record NZ_CASGGV010000348.1, read on the forward strand.
CCGTCGCCGTGGTCACCGCGATGGACGACGGCCCTCGCCCGCACGGCACCACGGTCAGCGCCTTCGCCTCCCTGTCCCTGACGCCCCGATGGTGCTGGTGTCCCTGGACAACCGCTCCCACCTGCTGGCGATCATCCGCCGCACCGGACGCCTCGGCCTCAACATCCTTGGCATCCACCAGGCTGGACTTGCCGCCACCTTCGCCCGGCCGGGCCGGGACAAGTTCGACGACGTCATCTGGTCGCCCAGCGAGAACCTGCCCCGCCTGCCCGGCTCGGCGGCATGGATCGCCGCCGAGGTCGACGAGTACGTCACCGCCGGCGACCACACCGTCCTGCTCGCCCACGTCATCACCGCGGAATCCGGCGGGGAAGGCCCGCCGCTCACCTACCACCAGCGTTCCTTCGGCACCCACAGGCCACTGGCCGCCTGACCGACGCGGTCATCCTCACAGCCCACGCCCCGCGTGCTGTGCCCGGTAACGCGGGATCGCGGTCCGAGGGGCGGACCTCACTCCCCTTCCGGGCAACGCATCCCCTCCCGCGTGGTGCACACAAGAAAATTCCGCTTCCCGACGGCCCTGTGGGGCTCCAGAACCCCGATTCGGGCGGTGACCTGCGCGGTTGCCCGCTGGGCAGGGCCTGCGTCGGGCAAGCTGGATGGTCATGGTGTGGTCGCTGCTCTACGCCCTGACACGCAACACTCTCGGACTGATGCTGCTCCGCGTGCGCGGCGACACCGCGAAAGACGTGGAGCTCCTCGTCCTGCGACATCAGGTGGCGGTGCTGCGCCGGCAGGTGAACCGCCCGGTGCTGGAACCGAAGGATCGGGTGATCCTCGCAGCCCTGTCCCGGCTGCTCCCCCGAGCCCGCTGGGATTCGTTCTTCGTCACCCCAGCCACCGTGCTGCGGTGGCACCGCGACCTCCTCGCACGCAAATGGACCTATCCACGGAAGTCGTCCGGTCGGCCGCCGGTCCGCCGGGAGATCCGCGAACTGGTCCTACGCCTCGCGCAGGAGAACCCGACCTGGGGCCACCGCCGGATCCAAGGAGAACTCCTCGGGCTGGGCTACCCGGTCGGGGTCGCTACCGTCTGGCGGATCCTGCACCGCGCCGGCGTCGATCCCGCGCCCCGCCGCCGACGCCTCCTGGCGCACGTTCCTGCGCGCCCAGGCCTCCGGCGTGCTGGCCTGCGATTTCTTCACCGTGGACACCGTGTTCCTGCAACGGATCTACGTGTTCTTCATCGTCGAACACGCCACCCGCCGAGTCCACCTCCTCGGGGTCACCAAGCATCCGACCACGGCCTGGGTCACCCAGCAGGCACGGAACCTGCTGATGGATCTTGAGGAGCGTACCCACGGGTTCCGGTTCCTCCTCCGTGACCGCGATACGAAGTTCACGGCTTCCTTCGACGCTGTCTTCACCGCAGCCGGTATCGACGTGGTATGCACACCCCCACAAGCCCCGCAGGCGAACGCGATCACGGAACGCTGGGTAGGCACCGCCCGCCGCGAATGCACCGACAGGCTGCTGATCGTCTCCGAACAGCACCTGACGTCAGTCCTCGACAGCTACGCGGAGCATTTCAACACCCACCGGCCTCACCACTCCCTCGGCCAGCACCCACCCGACTCGCCACCCGTGCCCGCCCCGCTCCCGGGGTCCACCGTCCGTCGCACACGCATCCTCGGCGGGTTGATCAACGAATATCGCAACGCCGCCTGACTACTTGCGCGGAAGATCCCGTCAACCGCAAAAGACCAGCTCACAGGCCAAATCGGGATTCTGGAGCCCCACACGCGCGACCGGGGTACTGGCCATCTCGTCTCGTGCGCGCAGAGCCGCGCTCATCCCGTCCGAAGACAGAGGGAAGTGCGATGATCAAGCGGATCGCTGCGCGATGTTGAAAGCCTGCCTCAACGGCATACGTCGGCCCGATAGCCACCCCGCTCTACCGGTCACGCCGGACCAGCTGGCGGCCGCTGCTGCGGCAGCGGGTGAGGCGGGCGCAGCTGCCGTGCACCTCCACGTCAAGGACGAGGTTGGCGCCGACACGTTCGACGGTGACCGCTTGGCAGCAGCACTCGAGGCCGTCCGCGCCGCTGTGCCGAAAATGCCCATCGGGGTCAGCACCGCTGCGTCGGCAGTATCGAACTCAGTCAACCGCGTGGACGCGATCGATTCGTGGACGCTTCTGCCCGACTTCGCCTCGGTGAATTGGCACGAGCCGGGAACCGATGCTGTCGCCGATGCCCTGCTCGCCCGCGGAGTCGGGGTGGAAGCGGGACTTTGGCACCGCAAAGCCATCCGAGCCTGGCAGGACTCTCCGCTACGCAATCAGTGCATCCGAGTCCTGATCGAGCTTGGCGACCTACCCGACAGCGCCACCACCGAAGCGCGCGCCGACCAGCTGCTCGAGGCTGCCGGCCTAAGACCGGGTGGCCGGACGCTCGAAGGCATACCCGTCTTGCTCCATGGCAAAGAAAGCAGCGCTTGGCCGGCCCTGCAATACGCCGTGGCGCGAGGTCTGGACACCAGAATCGGCTTGGAGGACACCCTCCTCCTCCCCAACGGGAACCCCGCACCCGGGAACACCGCGCTGGTCGAGGCGGCGCGAGCCCTGGGGGCGCTGTGAGGCGCGTCGAAGTGCCGTGCGCACGGCCGTCGGGGCGGAATGGCCGAGATGCTCAGCGCCAACACGGCAGACTGGAAGCACGCGGCACCAGCGCCGGCTCCGGCCACGACAGCGGGGTCGCGCTGAACTGCACGGGTGGCGCCGGGAAGTGCAGCCGACCCAGCGGGGTGTCCCCGTCGAACGATCCCGGCTCGCGCATCGTGTGCTCATCGTCGGTTCCCGCGAGCGCCGGGTCCACCAAGCCCAAGGACAGGCAGAACATCGCGTTGCGGGTGAGGTTGACGGTTACGTGCCAGCTACCGCCGACGGTGGCGCGCTTGACGAGCGCCGCGGCGTAGCCGGCGATGAAGTCGTTGATCACCTCCGTGACGGGAAGCTTCGGCTCGTCCATCGACCCTTCGGCGACCATCAGCCCGGATGCGGCCGAGCCGGTCATGTCGAAGCCGCCGCGGTCGGCCCACGGCCCGACCGAGCCGTAACAGGTGACCGACACGCTGGACAAGCCGGGGTGCCGTTCCGCGAGGCCCGCCGGATCCAGGCCCAGCTTCTCCAGTCCCGCCCGAGACGCGCGTCTGCGCGGCCATCACCGGACATGCGAACCTGCTGTGCACCGCGCTGCTGCACTGCCTCGACGACCTCGACGACCTCATCACCCGGATTACGACCGTGCGGCCGGGGGGGACGGAGGTCGAGGTGGTCGAGCACCACCTCGTCCTTGCGTCGGTGAGGTCGTGGGGGCGGATGCTGGACGACCGCGGATTCAGCGTCGGCGTGACACCGGTCGGCCTCTGGCCGGTCAGTCCACCGGGACCGGCGCGGCCCGCGGGATCGGGGTGAACTCGTACTTCCAGTACGGCAGGCCGGCATCGGTGGCCATCCAGACGTCGCCCGCCGCCCCGACCTCGAGCGCGTGGAGCACGCCATCGGCGATGTAGCTCGCCGGCGCGAACACGCGCCCGGCAATGCGGAGATCCGGTGGCGGCAGCGCGGTGTCGACGCCGCCGGGGCAGATCACCTGCAACCGGATGCCGACCCCGTCGAGCGTTGGCGCGATTGATCGCGCAAACCCGATCACGGCATGCTTCGACATGCTGTACAGCGGGTCGACGGGAAGCGCGGCCACGCCTGCTACGGACGCCGTGATGACGATGTCCGCCGGTCGCTGGTGGGGCGGGAGATGCCGCGCAGCGACGACGCCGTTGACGACGCCTCGCACGTTGATCTCACTGACCCTGCGGAAGCCCTCCGCCGTCACCCAGGCGAACGGGTCGTCGCCCTGTGGGGTGCCAGAACTCGGCCACCGGTGTTGACCTGGGGTTTTAGGCGGCTCGTTCATATTCGTTGATCAGGCCGCCGAGGACAGGCTGGCGCTTGATCCGTTCCCTGGCCAGGTCGGCGACGGGGTGGTCGGGCCGTGGTGGTTGAAGGTCGCGGCCACGGTGGGGTCGTCGTCCGTTGTAGTGCCGTACGTACTCGGCCAAGACAACGCGCAGGTGCCGCTCACCGAAGATCAGCATCCGGTCGGTGACCTCGGTCCGGACGGTTCGTACGAACCGTTCCGCGTAGGCGTTCGCCTGCGGCGTTCGGGGTGGGATCTTGATCGCGTCGATACCGGCATCGGCGAGGATCGCGTCGAATGACGCGGTGAACTGCCCGGCCCGGTCACGGACCAGGAACCGGAAGTCGGCAGCCCGGTCGCCGAGATCCATCAGAAGGTTCCGTGCTTGTTGGGTGGTCCACGATCCGTCCGGGTGGGCGGTGACCCCGAGGATGTGGACGGTGCGGGAGCCGACCTCTATGACGAAGAAGCAGTACAGACGCCGCAGCGTCACCGCGCAGTCCACGTGGAAGAAGTCCACTGCCAGCATCGTCGAGGCCTGCGTACGCAGGAACTGCCGCCATGTCGTGTCGGTCTGCCGTGTCGGCGCCGGGGGTAGCTCCAGGGTCTTCAGGACCCGGCGGATCGTGGAGGTGCTCACCCGGTGGCCGAGTTTGAGGAGCTCGCCTTGGATCCGCTGGTAGCCCCATGTCGGGTTCTCGGTCGCGAGCCGCTCGATCAGCGGGGCGATCTCCGAGCTGATCGGTGGCCGTCCGGTCCGCTGCGGGTGGGTCCATGTCCGTGTGATCAGGCGGCGGTGCCACCGCAGAACGGTGCCGGGCGTGACCAGCCGGTGTGCTCGCAGTGCCCTGGGCAGGAGTCGGATCAGTGCGGCGAGCACCGCCCGGTCCGCCCAGTCCCACCGGGGCTTCGGCTGGGTACGGCGCAGCACCGCGACCTCATGCCGCAGCACCAGCAGCTCGATGTCCTTCGACGCCGACGAACGACCGAGGAGAACCAGCCAGCCACACACCCGCACGAAGATCAGATACAGCAGGCGCACGGGCACAACTGCCCATCATGCCGCCAGCTCTGCATAGTCGCATCACCCCAGGTCACAGGCCCAAGCCGACTTCTGGCACCCCTCAGGTTCAATTCCGATCATCCATAGCGCCACATATCGGAAGCTTCATGTGAAAAAATCGCACAGTGTGTGATGGTAGCCGCGATAGGACTGACACGGCAGTCGGGCTGCCTCGCGCTGACGCAGTCGCCCTGTTGCGTTCCCACCTGCCCGACCTGGACGATACCGACGCCGACCGACTCGCCGAGACCCTTGAGGATCTCCCGCTGGCGCTGGAACAGGCGGGGGCGTGGCTGGCCTCGACCGGGATGAGTCTCGCCGACTACCTCACCGCGCTAGACATCAGGATAGGGAGGCTTCGGGGGGCACCGGAGCGGTATCCGGCGGTGGTGGCCGCGGCCTGGAACCTGGCTTTGGACATGACCGGCCCGGACGAACCGGCCGTAGTCGATCTCCTGCACCTCTGTGGGTTCTTCGGCTCGGCACCGATCCCGTTCGATCTCTTCCCCGTGCTGGCGGATATCGTCAGCCCGCCAGTCCAACCCCAACATTCCCGGCAGCACCACGGTGCATCGGCCTCGGCCGACGCGCAACCTTTGGCTGCGCTCACCGCCCTGGTCGCGACACCACCGTTATTTGGGGAGATGGTCCACCGTCTCCAAACGCTGGGCCTCGCCAAAGTCGAACCCGGTACCGGCACGCTCACGGTGCACCAGCTGGTGCAAACGGTCCTCCGAGACCACACCCCTCCCGAGTCTCGGCCCGCCGTGCACGCCACGGCCTGCCGGATGCTGGCCGCTGACCTGTCCGGGGATGTGGAGGGCAATCCCGAGGTATGGCCGCGGTGGAAACAACTTCTCCCGCATGTCCTCGCCGTGCTCGACGCACAACGTGCATCCCTCACGTCAGGGTCCGACGAAACAGGATGGCTGAGGGATCGGGCTGCGATCTACCTCGCAGAGATCGGACAGCTCAACGCGGCCATCGACCTGTTCGAGCAGACGCTGGATGACCGGCTGCGAGTACTCGGCCCCGACCATCCGAACACCTTGATCGCCCGCAACAACCTCGCCCACAACTATGCGACGGTAGGTCGGTTGGACGAGGCCATCCGTATGCAGGAGCGGACCTTGACCGACATGGTGGGGGCCCTCGGCCCCGACCACCCGAACACCTTGTTCGTTCGCGAAAACCTCGCCCGGGCTTACGAGCAGGCGGGCCGCCTGGACGAGGCCGTCCACCTGTACGAACAGACCCTCACCGACCGGCTACGGATCCACGGCCCTGACCACCCGCACACCATGGTCTCCCGCAACAACCTCGCGCTCGCCTATGACACGGCGGGCCGCCTGGACGAGGCCATCCACCTGCACGAACAGACCCTCACCGACCGGCTACGGATCCACGGCCCTGACCACCCCGAAACCCTGACCTCCCGAGGCAATCTCGCCCGCTCCTATGAGGCAGCGGGCCGGCTGGATGAGGCCGTCCGCCTGCACGAACGGACCCTGACCGACCGGCTACGGATTCTCGGGCCCGACCACCCGCATACCTTGATCTCCCGCAACAACCTCGCCAGTGCGTACCAGATCGCGGGCCGCCTGGACGAGGCCATCCACCTACTCGAACAGACCCTCACCGACCATCTGCGAATCCTCGGGCCCGATCACCCTGCCACCTTGACCTCCCGCAACAACCTCGCCCGCACCTACAAAACGGCAGGCCAGCTGGAAGAAGCCATCCGCCTATATGAACAGACCCTGACCGACATCGTGGAGGTGCTTGGCCCCGACCACCCGGACACCCTGCTTGTCTGCAACAACCTCGCCACCGCCTATGAGGCAGCAGGCCGGCCGGACGAGGCCGTCCGCCTGTACGAACAGACCCTGACTCGCAGTCTGCGGGCTCTCAGCCCCGACCATCCCCTTGTGGCCATGGTCAGAGGAAATCTTGCTGGCACCATGAAACGCCGCGGCTCATCGGGAAGCATCTCGGGCGGTGACCCTAACGACTGAAGGAAACCCAGATTGAGCGCATCAACCCAGGCCCCCGTCCACCGAACAGCTCGCGGCTTGACATCTGACCTCCTGGGATGTCTTTCGGGGCTGACGCCCCTGTGTTGTCAAGTGGCCGCAGTGGCCGGTGGGCTGGTGCGCGGGATGGCGTTGTAGATCTCGCGGGCGACGTATCGTTTCAGAGGCACTGTTGCATCGGCGAAGTCCGTCATCACGCGGCTGCCGATCAGTCATGATCGAACGATGCGTCGACGTCGTGTCCGTCCACCGGCTCCGACATCGGAGTTCGCCGGGTTCCGGTTCCCGCCTGAGGTGATCGTGCTGGCGGTCCGCTGGTACCTACGGTTCACGCTGTCGTACCGGGACGTCGAGGAGCTGCTCGCCGAACGCGGCATCGACGTTGATTACGTAACTGTGTACCGGTGGGTCCAACGCTTCACGCCCTTGCTGCTCGACGCCGCGCGGCCCTGCCGGCACCGTCCTGGTGACAGGTGGTTCGTCGACGAGACGTACATCAAGGTCGCCGGGCGGTGGACGTACCTGTACAGGGCGGTTGACCAGCACGGGCAGGTCATCGACATCCTCGCCAGCGAACGACGCGACCAGGCCGCCGGCCGCCGGTTCTTCACCGGAGCCCTGGCGCATGGCCGGCGGCCGGTCGAGGTCACCACGGACAAGGCCCCCGTCTACCCACGGATCCTCGATGAACTGCTGCCCGAGGCCTGCCACGTCGACGCCGCGCGGGAAAACAACCGGATCGAAGCTGATCATGGCCGGTTGAAAGCCCGGCTCAGGCCGATGCGCGGGCTGAAACGCCTGCGCTCTGCCCAGACGATCAGCGCAGGGCACGCCTTCGTCCAGAACATCCTCCGCGGCCACTACGAACTCGGGACCGACACCGACCCGCACGCACGGCTCACAGCCGCGTTTACCGAGCTCACCCTCACGATCTGATCACCCGCTCGACAGGGTCAACCATGCCCTGCCATCCCCCAATGCAACAGACCCCGCTGTGGTACCGACTGATCTTCGACGTCGGACCGCTCGACCACAGGTGGGCCGACGAAACAGCCACGGCGATCACGGCGATCACGCGGCGGACGCCCGGGCGCCCGCCGGACTGATCAACCTCGAGGCCACCGTAGCTTGGCAGCACAGAACGTCGGGATGCCAAGATCGTGAAATGAGGTCGGGTAGGTGCGGATCCTGCTGCCGCCGAGCGAGGGGAAGGCCGAGGGCGGCGACGGGCCGTCGCTGTGGACGGCCGGGTTCGGCGACGGCCCGCTCGCGGAAGCCCGCGCCGAGGTCGCGCGGGCGGTCGCGGCGTTCTGCCGGGTCGACCCGCACGCGGCCGTCGTCGCGCTGCGGCTGCCGGCCTCGCGCGCGCAGGCCGACCTGGCCGCCAACACCGCGATGCTGGACGCACCAACGATGCCAGCGCTCGACCGGTTCGTGGGCGTGCTCTACCAGGCGCTGGCTCCGGCGACGCTGCCACCCGCCGCGCGAGCCGCGGCCGGCCACACCCTGTTCGTCTCCAACGGGGCGTTCGGCCTCCTCCGCGCGGCCGAGTCGGTACCCGACCACCGGGTCGCCATGGCGGCGGCGATCCCCGGCCTCGGTGGCCGTACCGCACCGACCGTGCTCGCGGCCTTCTGGCGCGCCCGCCTCGCGCCAGCCCTGCCCGACCTGCTCGCCTGCGCCCCGGACGCCGTCGGCGAGCACCTCATCGTGGACCTCCGCTCGTCGGACTACGCGACCGTGCCATCCCTTTCCGGACCTCTCCGCGCCAACGCCCTGCCCGTGCGTGCCCTGACCGAGAAACTCGTCGACGGGCGCTGGGTCCGCCGTCCACTCAGCTACCAGGCGAAGCAGACCAAGGGCCTGCTGACCCGCGCACTCCTGCTCGCCGAAGCCACCAGCCGCCTGGTGAAGACCATCGACGACGTGGCCGAGGTGGCAGAGTCCGCCGGCCTCGTCGCCGAGCCGCGCGGCACCGCGACCGCGCCCACCCTCGACGTCATCACCCGCTGGAACCCGACCGCCTGAACCTCCGGGGCAGCCAGCAGAAACCATCGTGGCCAGGACCAGTGCCGCGACCTGCGCGCGGTCCCAGGCCTGGAGCGAGATACCCCACTGCCGGTACACGGCGGTGTTGCGTCGGGCGGTCTCCGCCAACGCGAAGCCCACGGTCGCGTGGCTGAGCACCAGAAGGATGCCGGCTCGGGCTGACAGCACGTCGACGAGCTGGCGCGACCGGCTCGTTAGATCGGCATCGTTAGCCCCGTAGCCGGCGACGGCGACCATCCATCTCGATCAGGAGCGCGCCCAAGGGGCAGGCCACCTGCGCCCAGGGCGGGCCTGTCGTACGTCCGGGAGGATCGTGCCGAGGGCTGCGGCCTCTCTCGCCGGTGTCCGGTACGGCAGCAGCGCGGCGCTGGCCGCGCAGGCGAGTCCTGCGATGAGCAGCGTGGTCCTGACTCCGGTGAGCGCGGCGAGCCCGCCACCGGCGACGATGAACAGCGGCTGGATGGTCTTGGCGCTGATCCCCCAGGCAGTCCGTACCCGGGCCATGTAGGCGTCGGCGGTGACCTCCATCCGGTAGGTCGCGAACACCGGGTTGAACACTCCCGCGCAGGTCAGCAGGGCCGTGTCCGCCAGCATGATGATCGCGAGTCCGGCCAGGCCGTGGGGCGCGAGCGGGTACAGCAGCAGCCAGGGAGCGCGCGCCGCACCGGCGGCGAGCAGGACACGCCGCTGCCCGTACCTGCGCGTCAGAGCGGGCGCGAGCCGTGATCCGGCGATTCCACCAAGGCACGGTAGGCCCAGGGACAGTCCGTAGGCTGCCGCGGGCAGGTGGAGGTCGTCGAGGATGAGGACCGCGAGCAGCGGAAGGGTCATGATGACCGGGCCGCCGAACAGCATCGCGTTGAGGAACAGTGGCCGCAATCCGGGGTGGGCGAAGATGTAGCGCCATCCCGGTCGGATGCCGGAGTCGGCGGAGCGCTCGGGCGGCGGCGGTTCAGCTGCGCGGATGCGCCGCACGCCTACGGCGGAGCCGAGGTAGGACGCTGCGTCGATGGCCATCGTGGCGGTGGCCCCGAGGCCGCCGATCAGCAGCCCGCCCACCGGTGGACCCGCCGTACTCGCTGTCCAGTCGGCGGTCTCGAACCAGCTGTTCGTCGCCAGACGTCCCGCCGGGTCCGTCATCGCTTTCAGATGCGCCCCGCTGGCGGCGGCAAACGCGATTGACGCGGTCGTGGAGATCGCCCCGACCGCGACCAGCTGCGGGTAGGTGAGCACATGCAGTGCGGCGGCAGCTGGCACGCTGGCGAGCGCGGCGCACCGCACCAGATCCGCCGCGATCATCACGGGTCGTTTGCGTCGGTGTTCGATGCCGGCGCCCAGTGGCAGCAGAACCGCCGCGGCGGTGAGCCCGGCCAGGCCGGACAGCAACGACACCTCGAACGCGGAGGCGTGCAGGACAAGGACGGCGACGATCGGCAGCGCCCCCGACCCGACGCCGGTCCCAGCCGCACTCACGGCGTACGCGAGGAGCAGGCTGCGGCGATCTTGGTCGCGCACCCGGCGCACTGTACCGCTCGTACGGCGATGGATGTGGGACGGATCGACCACGCGGCACCTCACGAACCGGTGGAGAGAATGCGACAAATAAAGATAGTCGGATTATTCACTACGCTAGATACACGATGGCAATATGGCATGATTCCTGACTTATTTGAGCGGGTTCTGAATATCAGCTGATCTTTTCTTAGGGCTACTGGCTCACTCTGACCGGACTCGCCAACTTCGCCGTCACGCAATCCTCCTACCTGCACACCGCCAACGAATGGAGCCTCGGCACCCTCAGCGCACGCGCCCAGCCGTTCACCACCAGCGCCAGGCATCCACTCACCGCCCAACCCACCTAGCCGAAACAATCAAGGGCTGGCTGCACCACAGCTGAACAGCTCCCTGCAAAGATCTGGTCGGAGACCTGCCCCTTGCCGCTTCCCGGCGTGGCACATACGCACCGCCGAGTCCCCGAGTGTAGGATGCGGGCTTCCTGGTACACCATGCACTATGTACGGAGCTGGTTGTGTCGCATCTCGTCGCTCACGTTCAAGCAGGAGGTCCCGGAAGGCTGATCTTGCGAGCCGACGCGGAGGCAGCTCGTGGCGATCAGTGATTCAGATATATCGAGTGCTCTTTCCGCTTACATCGAGTGTTACCCGGATGATGCCACGCTGCTGGCTGAGCCGCTGCTACTACTTTCTCAAGGACGGGATTTCGCCTCACGGCGAACCTTTCCAATGCACGTAACTGCCGGTGCGCTTCTGGTCCGTAGTGACAGCTGCGGTGACACCGAGATCCTGCTGGTCGAGCACCGCGCGTACGGGATCATGTTGCAGCCTGGCGGCCACCTGGAACCGACCGATACCACACTCATCGGCGCGGCAATGCGCGAGTTGACGGAGGAGACCGGTGTTGACCTCGACATGGTCTTCCCCGCGTCGCAGAGCCCCGTCTACATCGAGTACGGCCAGGTCCCGGCACGACCGAAAAAGGACGAGCCGGATCACTACCACCTCGACATCGGGTACGCCTTCACCACGGCGCATGCGGACGTGGGGCGCATCCAGGAGTCCGAGGTGCACGGTGCCGCATGGCATCCGCTCGCCGTAGCCGAGCGGCTTGTCGGCCACCGCATCGCGCGAGCGGTCAGCGCACCGGTCTAGATCGGTTGACTGCGCCGCGATGCCGGTCTGACCGCGATCGAGCGGGCTGCCCGTGCCGGGTGGGAGCGTACGAGGATCTCGAAGATCGAGCACGCCACCCGGCCCCCGTCAGCGGCGGACGTCCGCACATGGTGCGAGATCTGCGGCGCCGAGGGCGAGACTGCGGGTCTGCTCGCGTCCCTGCACCCGGCGGAGGGGATGTGGGTCGAGTAGCCTGGCACCGCCAGCTGGTCCGCCGCCGCTGGACCAGGCCACACCGCCCACCCGGCCGGCCCTCCACCTCAGCGGAGATCCGCCAGCTGATCCTCCGCCTCGCCAAGGAAAACCCCCGCTGGGGCTACCGCCGCATCCACGGCGAACTGATCCGACTCGGCTATCAGGTCGGGGCGAGCACCGTCTGGACGATCCTGCGCTCCGCCCGGGTCGATCCCGCACCTCGATGCTCCGGCTTCACCTGGCGGCAGTTCCTGCACGCCCAAGCCCACGGCATCCTCGCCTGCGACTTCTTCACCGTCGACACCGTCCTGCTGAGCAAGCTGTACGTCCTGTTCGTCATCGAGCTGGATTCCCGCCGGGTGCACCTCGCCGGGGTCACCCGCCACCCCACCGGCGACTGGGTCACCCAGCAAGCCCGCAATCTGCTCATGACCACAGGCGAGCGGGCTGCACGGTTCCGTTTCCTCATCCGCGACCGCGATACGAAATTCACCGCCGCCTTCGACACCGTCTTCACCACCGACAACATCGATATCGTGCGAACGCCCGCACGGACGCCGGTCGCGAACGCTTTCGCGGAACGGTGGGTCGGCACCGTCCGCCGCGAGTGCCTCGACCACCTCCTCATCCTCGGCGAACGACACCTCACCGCCGTACTCACCGACTACGTCGATCACTACAACCAGCACCGCCCCCACCGATCACTCCAGCAACAGGCACCGCTCAGCACCAGCACCAGCACCAACCCACCGCCCGAACCCGGCACCTCGGTCGTCCGACATGATCGGCTCGGCGGGCTCATCCACGAATACCAGCAGGCCGCATGACCCGACCCCATTTTCCGGCACCCACAGGCCAGCGCGGACCTGCGCCTTCCCGTGCTGAAGCCCCTCGCCGACGGCGCCTACCTCTCCGTGGTGATCGACCCGGAGATCCGCGGGAAGGCCCGGGAGAAACTGCTCGCCGCCGCGGCCGAGGGCCGGGTGCTGGACCGGGCGAAGGCCCGCTACGTCCGGGTGGTCGAGTACGACGTCCCCGACCGGGAGGGCAACGGTGGGCGCGAACTGTTCGCGCTGCTGACCAACATCCTCGCCCCCGAGCAGGCCCCGGCGGCCGCGCTCGCCGGGCTCTACCAGTGGCGCTGGGAGCACGAGGAATGCTTCCAGCAGGCGAAGCAGACCTGCGGGCTGGACGACTACCAGGTCCGTTCCTGGCGGGCCTGGTACGCCCACATCACCTTGTCGATGCTGGCCTACGCCGCCCTGGCCGCGGCTCGCGCTGACCAGGTAAAAGGGGACCTCTGCCCACCGGCATGGGCATGATCGGACTGACCCTACCCGAGATCCGCAGACTGATCGCCACCCTGCTCCACCGGCTACATCCCGCCGACTTCGTCTGGGCCTGGTCGGACTGGCGCCGGCGCCGCCAGCACCAGGCCCGACGCTGCCACTACAAACGACGCGGGCACAGCCAAGTGCCGTTGCAGTAACAGTGAGGCTTCGCCTCGGACCGCCGAGCAGGGTGGTTGGGTTGGTGCTCCTGGTGCTGGTGGGAGCATCCTGACGACCGTAGCCGTGCCAGGAGGCCGGTGATGGGTGCGCATACGGTGACGGTCAGCGAGGTACTCGACGGACACGTGGCGCTGGACATCCAGTGCCTGGACCGGATCTATCTCAACGCCTATGTGCCGATACTCCAGACATCAGGGCAGGTGGTGGCGTTCCTGTCCAGCCATCTGGGATATCCGTTTCCGTCGCCGGCGCTGTTCAACCAGATCGGGCAACGGTTCCGGCGGGCGGTGAACTCCTACGCCGAGGCCAACGGTATCCCGTGGGTGCGTTTCGGTAAGGACGACGTGGGCGGCAAGTTGGAGGTGATGCGTCCGTACCTGGACCGCCAGGCCGCCACCGGCCGCTCCGGCATCGCCGCGATCGGGCAGGCCCAGGAGTTCCAGCGGGTCTGGACCGCCTACGAACACCACACGACCAGCGGAGCCGTCCAGTGGCGGTTCACCAAAGCCGACCGGCGGGTCAGCGTCTACTACTTCTACCTGTGGGACACCGACTTCGGACCGGCGTTCGTCAAGGTCTGCACCTACTTCCCCTACCCGGCCAAGATCTGGCTGAACGGGCACGAATGGGCGAAAAGGCAGGCGGCCCAGGCCGGGATCGGCTTCCGTGAACTGTCCAACGGGTTCGCCGCCACCAACGACCCGCGCGCCTTGCAGGACATCTGCGACCGGCTCGGACCAGGCACGATCAACGTGTTCGTCCAACGCTGGCTCGCCCGGCTGCCGCTGCCGTTCACCAGCATCGACCGGGACGCCGGCTACTGGTGGGAGACCTCGATGCGCCAGATCGAGATCTCGCGCACCCTCGTGTTCGACGCGCCCCGCCACGCCCGCGGCTTCTTCGAGGCCCTGGTCGCGGACAACCTCGACCTCGGCCGGCCACACAACGTCGAAATCATCTTCAACCGGCTCATCCGCCGCGACACCCGCGGCGTCTTCCGGACCGCGATCGACCGCCGCGACAACGGCGGTGTCATGGTCAACCTGTTCTACAAGCACTCCCGGATCAAGCAGTACCTTAAAGACGGCCGGGCCATGCGGATCGAAACCGTCATCAACGCCCCCCGCGACCTGGGATGCAACGCCCGCCTGCGCAACCTCGACGACCTTCAGACCAAAGCCCGCGCAGCCAACCACCGGATCCTGGACGCCGAACGTGCCGGCCAGGGCTGCGTCCTCGCGAGTCCAGCCTTTGAGCGGATCGCACACCCCACCATCGACACCGACGGACGGCGGACCCCGGCCCTACGGTTCGGTGACCCTCGGGTCATGGCCCTGACCGGTGCCCTCTGCCAGACACTGCTCGCCGCAACCGGCTTCACCAACAAGAACCTGCGTGTCCTGATCGCCGGGCTGCTCGGCAGCAACTACCGCCCCGGACAGATGACCTACGACCTACGCCGGCTACGCCTGGCCGGCCTCATCCGACGCCTGCCGCACAGCAACCGCTACACCCTCACCGGCGAGGGCATCCGCATCGCGGTCTTCTACACCAAGATCTACAACCGGCTCCTCGTCCCGCTCACCGCCGACCAACCCCAGGCCCCACCCGAACTCCGCCACGCACTGCGCACCCTCGACCACCACGTCGACAACTACATCGATCACGCCCGTCTCGCACCCGCAGCCTGAAACGTGACACAAACCTGAAGACCCTAGCGACCAAAGATCGCTAGGCCAGCCATGGTCCCGGCGGTGATTGGCAGAGGGACGAGCAACGCGATCAAGGGCTGGCTTGCGGTGTTCACCCAGTCGCGGCGGCGATCGCATCCAGCAGGTGGTCCAGGTCCACGCGGCCACCACCGGAACGGCTATCGGTGCCGGATGGCGGCAGGTCCGCGAGGCTGGCCAGCACCAGGTCCGCGGCGGCGCGGGGGCGCGCACTCGGGTCATGTGCGCGCAGAGCGGAGAGCACCAGCGCGAGCAGGCCGGCGATATGCGGCGTCGCCATCGAGGTGCCCGGCGAGGAGAAGTACTTGCCCTCCGGTATGGACGAGACGATGGCCACACCTGGCGCCACCAGCGCCGGCACCATCCGCGGTGGTACATCCGCGAAGATCGACGGTCGCGTGCTGCCGTCCGTCTGCCTCACCTTCACCCGGCTCCAGTCCACCTCTTCGCCGCCGCTGTCATCCCAGATGGCGCCGGTCTGGTCGTGAGCGCCGACGGCGATCAGGATGCCGGCCGCCGGATCGCTTGGCGCGGTCAGGTAGTTGGCTGGCGAGCGGGACTTGGGTACGCCTGCCACCGTGAACTCGTTGCCCACCGCCACAACCACCACCACGCCGGCGTCGAGCAGCGCCTCGATCGCCGCCGCCCACTCCTCGTGTAGCCCCGGCCAGCCCAGCGAAAGCGAGACCACGTCGCACGCCTGCTCCATAAACCAAGACAGCCCCGCGCCGATGCCCGCCACTGAGCCTTCGTTGGCTTGCTCCAGCACGCGCGTCACCGCCAGCTCCGCTGAAGGCGCCATGCCGCGCGCCTTGCCCTCGGTTGGCTGGCCGACAAGTACGCCGGCGCAGTGCGTGCCGTGCCAGTGGGAGAAGGTCGGCGCCGCCTCCCTGTCCGCCAGCAGCGAGCCGTCCGCCCTCCGCTGCAACTGCTTCTGCGCTTCCTTATTAAAGTGGGCAAACGCAACCAGCCGTCCCTCGGCCGTCAGCGACGCAAACGCCGGGTGCGAACTGTCCATGCCGCTATCGGCGATGCCGATGCGCACCCCTTGCCCGCGGAACCCCCGCGCCCAGAAGCGGGCCGCGTCCAGCCCCTCTGGGCCAATCCCCCAGTTGTCGTCGTTCTCGACGGCCCCCGCCCCGAAGGCGAAGGGCGGGTCCAGCGGGAACTCGATCGTCACATTGTCAAAGACATCGCCGATCAGTGGCTGGTTGGGCGCATCCGCCAACTCGTTCGGGACGAGCAGCGTGTTCGGTGCGACCAGCGTGCCGAAGCCGGTGATCGGCGGAATCACATCCGGCTTGAGCTGCACCAGCCGGTTCGACCCCGGCAGCACGCGGAAGGGACGCTGTTCCTCCGGCACATCTACTCCTCTCTACTCTTCGGGGGCGGTAGGCTGCAGATCCGGCAGTCGGATAATCTGGCCGATCGTTTCCACCGCGGTGTTGATCTGGAACTTGATAGCTTCACACGGCGACTTCTTGGAGTCCATGAAGACACGGGGGTGGGAGCATCCGCCCATGCACAGTGGCAGCACCGGGCAGGCGGTGCAGGACGGATAGACGAACGGCGACATCGTCCGCCACTTTTCCGCGATCGCCGTTTCCGTCATGTCTGAGTCCACCTGGCGGACGTTGCCCATCGCCTCAGCCGCGACACCGACGCTGTCCCAGCAGCGGCTGATATCGCCGGCCGGGTCGATCACGAACATTGTTCCCATGGTGGCGCCGCAGAAGTGCTTCTTTGGCGTCAGCCGCGAGACGAGTTCCTGGGGGGAGTCCGGCAGCATTCGGAACATGCTTTGCTCAAAGCGAGCGTACTCCGGCCGCGTCATCACCTCCGGATTCTCTTTGACAGGCGCTCGCGGCTTGGTGCTACTCACGACGTATAGCGGCAGGGTCTTCACCGTAGGCTTGGAGCGCTGGCCGTCCGGACCGGTGACGCAGCCCGCCTCGCCGTCCAGGTCGTCGGTGCGAGCGAGGTGGGCGAGTTGGTCCAGCTTGTGCTCGCGCAGAACCTCCAGGATGCGCGGCACGTCCTCGGCGTTGGCGCGATGGACGTTGATGCGCAGGCTGAGGTCGAGATGCCGCGCGGCGTGGATCACGTTTCGCAGGATCACGGATGGCTCGCCATTGGGATCGAGCACGCCGCGGCTCTCGCGACCCTCGTCCACCAGCGCGTCAAAGGAGATCTGCGCAAAGGTGATGCCGACATCCATCAGCCGTTTCACCATCCCATGGTCGAGCAGTGTGCCATTCGTGACGATGCCCATCGGCTCGAGCGTGCCGCCGACCTTCTCGATCACCTGTCGCAGCCGGACGGAGAGGTCCACGACGATGTCAGCGGCGAGTAGCGGCTCGCCGCCATACCAGGTGCAGTTGACCGCCTTCCAGCCCTCCGCAACCCTCGCACGCACGTAGCGCACCGTGGCGTCCTGCGTTTCGGAGGACATCACACGGTCTGTGCGGTACTCGTTCTGGTAGCAGTAGGTGCACGCCTTGTTGCAGGCGAGTGTCGGCGCGATCGTGAGGCCGATGGCGTCGCCACTCGCCTGGCCGCTCTGATAGACGGAGATCACCTGCTGCAGCTCGTCGCCGTAATGAAGGAAGCCCATCTCCAGCAGGTCCGACGTGTCGACCGTCTCCACCACCGGTTCGCGCGACTGTAGCGCGTCACCGACGGCGGCGGAGAGGCGAGCAAAGCTGCCAGTACGTGCGTTGTAGCCGACCCAGCTGTCACCCCGGCGCACGAACGAGTTATAGCGTGACCTCTGCAACTCACCGCTCATTGGACAGCAAACCGGATGACGCACGCGCCGCTGCAGGTGCCTTTCCCCCCACAGCCCGCTTTCGCCCCGCAGGGGGCGGCGCCGGTGATCTCCTCGGCCGGGACTGCTTCGATCTTGTTGATCGTGTAGTCATCCTCGGGCACGTCCTGCCCGTTCTCAATGGGCGCGATCAGCAGCGTCTCCGCGCCGAGCTTGACGATGCGTGCCACACCGGGCTTAGGGTCGGCCATTGCGGTCTCCTCCCAACTCACTGTACGTGAAATTCCAGATGGAACTACGATATCGAGTGCTGGGCAGGCCATGGTGCATACGAGCACTTCGGCACCCTACCGGCTGATACCTGTACTGCGGATTCCTCACCCTCGCCGCAGCCCTGATCTCCTTCGCGCGACTCGCCACGTGAGAACACCCTAAGATCTGAGCACTCGATCGACCGCGCTTGCAGCATGATTCTTGAGTGGGTGGAGCAAGATGGCAACTTCGCCGTTGCGGTCGACCTGCAATGAACACTTGATGAAACAGTGCCCTCAGCGGCTATCACGACCAATTTCAAGATGTGCTGCGCCTAGAAGGATCGCATTTATCGGCGATATGCTGAACGTTCGGACAACTGCCCGCTCTCACCGCTTTGCCGACAGCACTGCCGACGCCAAGGTCGACTGTCGCGGCCGCATGGCAGCGGGAACCTTTGCGCCATACAGTGGGTCCATGGTCGGGTGAATATAGTGATCAATAGTCAAGAACAGATCTGTGCACTGTAGCCGACGGACTAGTCCGCGGCTTGCTGGACTAGGTCGACAGGAATTTTGACTCATCGGATGTGATTTCAGTGCCCGCCGAAATTGAGCCACGAACCGACAAGTCGTGTAGTGGTTCCGTGTCGCTGCCGATCAACGAGGCATTCCTTCCCCATACAACGGTGACAATGTTCTCTCCCCCCTTCCATGCCGCCGAGGGTCGAACGGTATCCATTAATCTCACGGCCGAGATGGCTGATCCGCAGTCGAACCCGGCGCTTGGCACCGTCGGGGTGAGCGTGCATCAGTGCTGCGACCTGCTAGATGAGGTACAAATGGCACAAATGATTGGACACATCGGCCCCCCAGGTGCTCCAGAAGTCATTACGAGGGCCGTAACACTGCGGGACGAGTGTACGCTAACCACCCACGAGGGTAGCGACTGCGTATATTATCTACGACTTAGGATCTCCAGTTCTACCGAACAGGTTCGATTGTCTTATTCCGTTTCATGAGCAATGAATGTTGCCGTCCAAGATTATTGCCCGATTCAGCCGCGCTCGCGGTCGCGGGCCCTTGTCGCCCTGGACGAAAACACCCTCACCCGCCGCCTGATCCTCGGCGATGACCACCCCGACACCCTGACCTCGGCGTCGAACCTCGCCCTCCGGCTGGCCGCCCTCGGCGACCTGACCGCTGCCCGGGCCCCGGACGAGGACACCCTCACCCGCCGCCGCCGGATTTTTGGCGATGACCATGTCCAGCGTCAAGTTTCTGGCTCAGATTT
>NZ_CASGGV010000349.1:0-23139 GCF_949319125.1 Frankia sp. Hr75.2
GTTGATCGCCGCTGTCCGGGCGAGGACGGCGGCGCCGCGGGTGGCGAGCAGGACCCGGAGGGCCTCGCGTTCACCACGGCGGCGCGGGTGGATCAGATGGTCTGAGACGAGGGCCTCGCGCGCGGCCCGAACGGCGTCGAGGGAGTCGGTCCTGCGGCCTCCGCGGTGGGCCGGGCGCTTGGGACGGCAGACCTCGACGACACATTCGCCGGCGGCGTCGAGGTAGCCGGCCAGGCCCGCGCCGTAGCTGCCGGTGCCTTCCAACGCCCAGCACCGCCCGCCCGGAACGTGCTGACGGGCGAGCTCGAGCAGCCGCTGGTAGCCGTCGGCGTTCGCGGGTGCGTCGGCACTGACGAGCACGACACCGACGGGAGTCACGACAGCGGCGGCGAGGGTGTCGCGGTGAGTGTCGACGCCGATCACGCCGTCGATCTGGTCCGCGAGCAGCGGCATGTGAGTGTTCTCCTTATCCGGCTGGACGATCCTGGTTGGCCGGGCTGGGAGACACCGCGTGGCGGAACTGTGACGGGTCACGCCGGGTCAGGCGGACAAGCTGCTGATCAAGCCAACGGGTGGATCAGTCCGGCGCCGACGCTCCGGCAGACATCTCGGGGCCACGGCAGACCGCTGACCAGGTCGCCAGTTACCTTGCGGGTCATGCTGGAGCATCGGCGCCGATCCTGACAGCAACCCCAGCCAGGGCCGCACCGCAAGACTCACAGTTACCTTCGTCCTGATCGGGGAAACTTGTAAGCTGGGAGTGACGTGGGTGACGTGGGTGACGTGGTGTGGGGCTGGTAGATGAAATTCCAGCAGATGACGCCAGGCCGTGATCCGCCGGTGGCGGCGGTGCGGACGGAGCTGCTCTACGACTCGGAACACACTCGGGTGAGCAGGTTGGTGTTCCCGACTGAGAGTGTGATCCGGGAGGAACTGCTGGGACCTGACGCGCAGCGCCGGTTGCGGCATGAGGTGGAGATCCTTGAACGGCTGTCGGGGGTCGAGGGGGTCCTGCAGCTGGCGGCCGATATGTCACCCTGCCCGGGGTCGATCATGCTGGCCGACGTCGGCGGTACGGTTCTCTCTCAGCGGGCCACCCCACTGACAGCGGGCCACCCCACTGAATTTGGCCGAACTGGTCAATCTGGCCGAATTACTCGCGCGCGCCGTGGCGGGGATGCATCACCGGGGTGTGGTGCACCGGGACATCAACCCGGCGAGCATCGTAGTAAGCGATCAGGGCTCGCTCTATCTGACCAGTTTCATGCGTGCCACCACGTTTACGACGGTCCAGCCGGGGTTCCTGCACCAGAACGAGATTGTCGGGACGGTGCCGTATCTGGCGCCGGAGCAGACCGGTCGGACCGGCCGCCCGGTGGACCAGCGGGCTGACCTGTACGCGGTCGGCGCGACCTTGTATGAGCTGGCCACCGGCGCGCCGCCGTTCGGTACGGACGACCCGCTGCGGGTCATTCATGGTCATCTCGCACGGGTGCCGGTGCCGCCGTCGGTGGTGAACCCCGCGGTGCCGACCGGCCTGTCGGCGATCATCATGCATCTCCTGGAGAAGGAGCCGGACGATCGCTATCAGAGCGCCGACGGGCTGGTGCATGACCTCGTCCTGCTACGCCGGGACGGCACCCCGGTGCGCCCCGGTGAGCACGATGTCCCCGCGCGGCCGCTGACGCCATCCCGGCTGGCCGGCCGGGACCAGGAGATCGGCGAGCTGGGCGCGGTGTTCGCCGAGGCGATCGAGGGCCGCTGCCGCGGGCTGCTCGTCGGCGGGGCACCCGGGGTGGGCAAGACGGCGCTGGTGAACGAGCTGCGGCCGATCGTGGCCGGTGCCGACGGCTGGTTCGTGGCGGGGAAGTTCGACCAGTATCGCCGTGATCAGAAGTATGACGGGGTCCGGCAGGCGTTCCGGGCGCTGGGGCGGCTGTTGCTGGCCGAGTCGGAGGACTCCCTGGTCGAGGTGCGGGACCGGCTGCTGCGGGTGCTGGGACCCAACGCCGGACTGCTCACCGCCCTGGTGCCGGAGATGGCGACGTTGCTTGGTGTTCCTCCGGAGCCGGGGGATCCGATGACCGCTGCGGCGCGGGCGCAGCGCACCGGGGTCGCGATCCTGCGCGCCGTCGCCTCGCGGAAACGGCCGTTGGTGTTCTTCGTCGACGACCTGCAGCGGGCGGGGCGAACACCGCTGGGCCTGTTCGATCTGATCTTCGATGGCGCCGAACAGGTGGAGGGGCTGCTGCTGGTCGGCGCCTACCGAGAGAGCGAGGTGGACGCCGACCATCCACTGACCCCGATGCTCGCCCGCTGGCGCCATCAGCCTGTCGGTCCACACGTTCTGCGGTTGGGCACCCTGACGCCGGAGGGCCAGGCGGCCATGGTGGCCGACCTGCTGCGCCTGACCCCCCAGGCCGCCGCCGAGCTGGCGGAGTTGATCGCGCCAGCGACGGCTGGCAATCCGTCCGACACGGTAGAGCTGCTCAGCACGCTGCGCTACACCGGCCTACTAGCCTCCCGGGACGGCGCTTGGCGATGGGACCGAGACGCGTTGCGCCGCCGGCTGGAGCGGGTGGACGCGACCAAGCTGCTGTCCGCCCGCATGGTCCCGTTGCCACTGGACACCCGCGATGTGCTGGCGGTGATGGCGTGCCTCGCCGGCCGGGTGGAGCTGGACCTCCTGGCAGCCGCAACCGCGCTACCAGCGGACGAGGTCAAGCGAAGGCTCGCCCCGGCGTTCGCCGCCGGCCTGCTGGTACTGGAGTCCGAGGGCCGGCCCAGCGCGCGGTTTCACCACGAACGGATGCAGGAGTCCGTCCTGAGCGGCCTCCCCCACAGGAGCGGCGCGCCATGCGGTTGGGCTTGGCTCGGCGCTTGGCCAACCGGCCCGAGTTCTTCGCCGTCGCGGCCGAGCAGTACCTGCCCGTGGCCGACGCCGTGCACACCGGCCAGGAGCGGCGGCTGGTGGTCAGACTGTTCCGGCAGGCCGCCGACGAAGCGAGAGTGCTGAGCGACTACCCGCTGGTGGAGCGGTTGCTGACCGCGGCAGTATCGCTCATCGACCCGACCGACACCGACGAACTGATCGCGGTCCGCACCGACCGGCACGCCGCCCTGTACAACCTCGGCCGGCTGGACGAGGCCGACGACGAGTACCAGACCATTACCCGGTTGTGCACCCACCCGACACAGCGCTCGGCGGCCACCGTGGTGCAGGTCGGCAGCCTCACCATCCGGACCCGTGCCAGCGAGGCGATGCGGCTCGGCCTCGACCAGTTGCGGCAGCTCGGCCTCGCCGCGCCGGACCGGGATCACCTGGAAGCGGAGATCGACCGCGGACTCGACGCGGTCTACCGATGGATCGACCAGACCAGCGAGTCCGACGACCTTCGCCGACCGAGAATCACCGACCGTTCGCGGCTCGGCGCCATCAAGCTGGTCAACCAGCTCGCACAGTCGGCGTTCTTTTCCGACCAGCCGATGCTGGCCTGGCTGACCCTGCAGGCGCTGGAGCTGTGGGCGCGGTACGGTCCGGATCCCGCCTTGCTCGGCCCGGCAGGCAATGCAGCACATGTGACCATCACCCGCAGAAACGATTACCGCACCGGGCACCGCATCATGCGACGGATCCTCGCGGTCGGTCGGGCACGCAGGTATGAACCAGCCGTGTGGCAGGCGCAGTACTCATATGTCGCCGCTGCCGGCCACTGGTTCGACGCTCTCGAGGACAACCTGCCCACGACACGGCGCGCGCAGGAGGGTCTGCTCCAGGGTGGTGACCTGAAGAACGCCTGCTGGACCCACTACGTGCTGGTGACCAACCTGCTGGACTGCGCGCCATCGCTCGAGGTCTTTGTTGTCGAGGTCGACGAAGCGCTGGCGTTCGCCGCACGCACCGGCAACAGCCTGGCCGAAGAGGTGTTCCGGGTGTACCGCCAACTGGCACGAGTACTGCGCGGAGAGGCCGTCACATCGGCGGCCGACGAGGCGGCCGCGCTCACCATGGCGGCCGCCAGCCCGCCGACCGCCGTCCTGCTGCACTCCACCCGGGCACTCGCCGCCGCCATCCTCGATCAGCCGGCCGAACTGGCCCGGCAGACGGCAGCCATGATGCAGTTCGGGCCCATCATGGCGTCGACCTATGCGATGGCGGTGGCGCGCGTGCTGCGGTCCATAGCGGTGGCCGCGCAGGCCCGCGAGGCACCAGCGGGCCAGCGCGGCGCCCTACTGGCCGAACTGGACGAATCGGTCGCCTGGCTGGCCGCACGTGCGGCTGACGCGCCGGTCAACTTCCGACACCTGCTGCGTCTGGCGGAGGCGGAGCGGGCCTGGACCGCCGGTGACTTCCGCGAGGCGGTGTACACGTTCGACGTGGCGCAGCGCGAGGCCTCGGCCCGGGCACGTCCCTGGCATCGGGCACTGATCCTGGAACGCGCCGCGCGGTTCTACCTGGCCCACGGCGTGGAGGAGTCCGGCTGCATGCTGCTCGCCGCCGCCCGCCGCCAGTACCAGGACTGGGGTGCGACCGCGAAGGTTCGCCAGCTCGACTGGGCTCATCCGACGCTGCAGGCCGCGCCCGTCGGCGCCCAGGTGGCCGCGCAGCCACTGTCAACGCCCGCGGCCCGGGGTCCCACCGTCACGACCGGCAGCATCGACCTGCTCGGTGTCGTCGCGGCCTCCCAGGCGCTGAGCTCCGAGACCGGTATCGACGGCCTGCAGGCCAGGGTCGTGGGCATCCTGTCGGCGATGACCGGCGCCACCCGCGTCCACCTGCTCTTGCGTGCCCAGCAGGAACACGGCTGGCGGGTACCCACCGGCGACGGAGGTGCCACCGTCCCGCTCGACGAGGCCGGCCGGCGCCGCCTGCTGCCACCCTCGATCATCTGGTACGCCGAACGCACACACGAGCCCCTCGTCGTCGACGACGCCACCGGCGACGACCGGTTTCGCCGCGACTCCTACTTCACCGACCTGGACCGCTGCGCCCTGCTGGCCATCCCCATCACGATCCGCGGCGAACTCCGGGCGATGCTGCTCCTGGAGAACCGGATGATCCGGGGCGCGTTCACCACCGAACGCCTCGAAGGAATCATGCTCATCGCCGGCCAGCTCGCCGTCTCCCTCGACAACGCCCAGGTCTACGCGTCGCTGGAACGCAAGGTCGCCGAACGGACCCGGCAGCTCGCCGCCGCCAACCAGCGACTCGAACTACTCTCGGTCACCGACGAGCTCACCGGACTGGCCAACCGGCGACACCTCGACGAGGCCCTCGACACCAAATGGCGCCGGGCCGCGCGCCAGAAGGCACCCATCGCCTTCGCAATGATCGACATCGACCACTTCAAGCTCTACAACGACCGCTTCGGACACGCCGCCGGCGACCGCTGCCTCCAACGCGTCGCCGCCTGCCTGGCCGCGGGCACCCGTGACACCGATCTCGCCGCCCGCTACGGCGGCGAGGAGTTCGCTGTCGTCATGCCGAGCACCGTCCTCGATGCCGCCACCCGCCTCGCCGGGCGGCTCCGCTTCGCCATCGCGGAGCTGGCCGAACCACACCCGCTGGGCCTCGACCACATCGTCACTGTGAGCATTGGAATCACGGCAATCATTCCGACCCCGGCAGACGACCTGGCGGCATTGGTCGAACTCGCCGACGCGGCGCTCTACCAGGCCAGGGGCGGCGGACGCAACCGTGTGGAAACGGCACTTCCCCGCGGTCGCGTCCGCCGACCTAGCCGGCGATGATCACGACTCGGCCAGGCTCAGCGCCCGCTCGGGGCAGGCCGCGACGGCCCGGCGAGCGCGCTCCGCCTGGTCGGCCTGGACCTCCGGATCGGTCACGTCGACGTAGCCCAGGTCGTCGAGCGGGAACAGGTCGGGCTCCAGGGTGTGGCAGCGGGCCTCGCCGACGACGATCCGCATACCGCTCATCGGTGCCCGAAGCCGGTCAGCGGCAGAGTGAACATTCCGTGTACGTTGCCCCAGTACGCCAGCGGGCCGTCGTGGGCGCCGAGACTGTACTCCGGGATGGGCTCATGCCAGGCGGCCAGCGCGACGTCCATCTCGATGCGGGCCAGGTGGGAGCCCAGACAGCGGTGCGGCCCCCCGCCGAACGCGAGATGCGGCACCGATCGCCCGCCGCGGCGCAGGTCGACGCGGTCGGCACCGGCGACGAGGGCATCGTCGCGGTTGCCCGCGACAAGCGGGAACACCACCAGGTCGCCCGCCTTGAGCAGCTCGCCGCCGATCTCGACGTCGCGGGTCACCTTCCGGCCGTTCTCGGGCACCGCGTAGAAGCGCAGGAACTCCTCGGCCACGTCGTCCATCGGCTCGCCGGCTGCCGCGAGCGCCGCGACCCGCCAGCGGTCGTCGTCATGGGTGGCCAGGTGGTACATCCCGTACGACAGGCTCATCCCGACCTTGTCCAGACCGGCCAGGAACAGCAGCACGCAGCAGTTGACCAGCTCCTCGTCGGTCACCGGCCGGCCGTCGAGCTCCCAGTCGAGCATCGCCGACAGCAGCTCGTCGCCACCACGCTCGCCGCTGTCCCGGCGGCGGGCGATCTCGGCCTGGAAGTACTCGACGACCGCGAAGATCCCGGCCACCTGACGGTCGGGGTCGTGGCCGCCGGACCGGTCGACCGGGGCCAAGCACCATGGCCTCCCATTCCAGGAACCGCGGCAGCTCGTCGATCGGCAGCCCCATCATTTCCAGGAACACGACGGTCGGGAGCTTCAGCGCGAAGTCCGCGACGTAGTCGCACTCCCCTGTGGGGCTCCAGAACCCCGATTTGGCCTGTGAGCTGGCCTTTTGCGGTTTGATCCGGTCTTCCCCGGTAGGTGTCAGGCGGCGTTGCGATACTCGTTGATCAGCCCGCCGAGGATGCATGTGCGACGGACGGCGGAACCCGACGTCGGGGCGACCACGGGTGGCGAGTCGGGTGGGTGCTGGCCGAGGGAGCGGTGGGGCCGGTGGGTGTTGAAATGCTCCGCGTTGCTGGTGAGGACCGACGTCAGGTGCCGTTCGGAGACGATCAGCAGCCTGGACGATCAGCAGCCTGTCGGTGCATTCGCGGCGGGCGGTACCTACCCGGCGTTCCGCGATCGCGTTCGCCTGCGGGGCTTGAGGGGGTGTGCGTACCACGTCGATGCCGGCCCCGACGAAGACAGCGTCGAAGGAAGCCGTGAACTTCGTGTCGCGGTCACGGAGGAGGAACTGGAACCGGTGGCTGCGCTCGTCGAGGTCCATCAGCAGGTTCCGTGCCTGTCTGGGTGACCCAGGCCGCGGTCGGGTGCTTGGTGACCCCGAGGACGTGGACACGGCGGGTGGCGTGGTCGACGACGAAGAACACGTAGATCCGCTGGAGGAACACGGTGTCCACGGTGAAGAAATCGCAGGCCAGCAGACCGGAGGCCTGCGCCCGCAGGAATGTGCGCCAAGATGTGTCGGCTCGACGAGGTGCGGGGTCGATGCCGGCGCGGTGCAGGATCCGCCAGACGGTGGCCACCCCGACCGGGTAGCCCAGCCCGATCAGTTCTCCCTGGATCCGGCGGTGGCCCCAGGCCGGGTTCTCCTGCGCGAGGCGCAGGACCAGTTCGCGGATCTCCCGGCGGACCGGCGGCCGACCGGGCGGCTTCCGTGGATAGGTCCATTGTCGTGCGAGAAGGTTGCGGTGCCACCGCAGCACGGTGGCGGGGGTGACGAAGAACGAACCCCAGCGGGCCCGGGGTAGCAGCCGGGACAGGGCTGCGAGGATGACCCGATCCGCCGGTTCCAACGCCGGACGGTGGACCTGACGTCGCAACACCGCCACCTGATGCCGCAGGACGAGGAGCTCCACGTCTTTCGCGGTGTCGCCGCGCACGCGGAGCAACATCAGTCCGAGAGCATTGCGCGTCAGGGCGTAGAGCAGCGACCACACCATGACCATCCAGCCTGCCCGACACGGACCCCGTCCGGCAGGCAAACGCACAGGTCACCGCTCGGATCGGAGTTCTGGAGCCCCACAGCCTCTTCGCCATCGCCGAGGGACTGACCGCCGACGGCATCCCCTGCCCGTCCGCGCACGACCGGGCCCGCAACCCCCACCGCGAAGGCATCGCCTGGTCAAAGGGCGCGATCCCTGTCTGTCAGACTCCCGTGAGACATGAGGATCACCGAGACTTCTGTAGCGTAGGGCGAGACGGGATCTTCAAGACCAGTGACGTTGACCATGGCAGACATGGCCTCCTCGAAGCAGGAGGATGGCGGGGTGAGCTCGTCTGGAGGACCGCGGTCGGACCGGCCGAAGCGCCGGAGCTTCACCGCGGCCTACAAGAAGAGAATCCTGAACGAGTACGACGGGTTGACCGAGTCGGGTGAACGAGGCGCGTTGCTGCGCCGGGAAGGTCTTTACCACTCCCACATCCAGAAGTGGCGCGAGGCGCGGGACCAGGGGGCCAGCGAAGGTCTCACCGGAAAGCCCGCCGGTCGGCCCGCGGCCAGCGAGACGGATATCGATAACGAGCGGCTACGCCGAGAGAACGAACGGCTCGCCACCGAGCTGGCAAGAACGAAAGCAGCGCTGGAAGTCGTGGGAAAAGCACACGCGCTCTTGGAACTGATCTCCGAGAGCGCGGATTCCGGCAAGAAACCCGGCAGGTAGTAGACGAGGCGTTCACCTCGCTGGTGCCACTGACCTCGATCAAGGTCGCGTGCGACCTGCTCGGGATGTCCCGGGCGACGGTGTACCGTCGGCGTAATCCCACACAATCCACAGGACGCCTGCCCCGGGCCCCGGCCGTCCACCCGGCAGCACTCGACGACACCGAACGCGAACGGCTACTGGAGCTCCTCAACAGCGACCGGTTCGTCGACAAGTCCGCCGCCCAGGTCTGGGCGACCCTGCTCGACGAGGGCGTCTACCTGGCCAGCGTGTCCACCATGTACCGGCTGCTGCGTGCCCGGCACCAGACCGTCGAGCGGCGTGCGCAGGCCACCCACCCCGCCCGGAAGAAACCGGAACTACTCGCGACCAGACCCAACGAAATATGGAGCTGGGATATCACGAAGCTAACCGGACCCGTCCGCGGTGTGTACTTCGATCTGTACGTCATCCTCGACATATTCTCCCGCAAAGCCGTCCACTTCGAGGTTCATCCCACCGAGACCGGTGAACTCGCAAAAGCCTTCATCGAGCACGCAGTCGCCGTGAACGGCGACGTCCAACCGAACGCCGTCCACGCCGACCGCGGAACCTCGATGACCTCCCAGCCGGTAGCCGCCCTCCTGGCTTACCTGAACATCGACCAGAGCCATTCCCGCCCGCACGTCTCCAATGACAACCCCTACAACGAAGCGAACTTCAAGACACTCAAATACTGCCCCGCTTTCCCGGGACGTTTCGGTTCTCTCCAGGACGCCCGCGTCTTCTGCGACGTCTTCTTCAGCTACTACAACAACGACCACCGGCATTCAGGCGTCGCTCTACACACCCCAGCCAGCGTCCATGACGGCACCGCCCACGAGATCCAGACCCGACGCGCCCAGGTCCTCGACGCCGCCTACCTCGCCAACCCCGAGCGGTTCCACCACCGACCAACTCCGCCTGCGCTACCGACCAAGGCGTGGATCAACCAGCCCCCAGCGATCATCGAGACCGAGGAGACGCTACACACGAACGAAGCCGCCTGATGTCTCACCATGTTTGACAGGCTCCGACGACGTCGCCCTCGGCTACGAGACCAAGTTCCGCTGGAACGCCACCGACACCTGGGTCTGGTCCACCGAGCAGGCCCACCCCGCGATCATCGACATCGACACGTTCACCCAGGCCCAGACCCGCCGGACCGCCCGGCGAGTCACGCCACCCAATGAGCGCGGCCCGCGGCGTACCAACCGCCGCTACCTGTTCCGCGGGATGCTGCGCTGTGGTCTGTGCACCCGCAAGATGCAGGGCAACTGGGTCAACGCGCAGGCGCACTACCGCTGCCGCTACCCCCAGGAGTACGCCCTCGCCAACCACGTCCACCACCCGAACAACGTCTACCTCCGGGAGGCGGCGATCATCCGTCCCCTCGACGACTGGCTGTTCACCCGCTTCGCCCCGCACCGCGTCACCAAGACGATCGACGCCATGACCCAGGCACAGCCCGACCCGGACGCCGACGACCCCCGCCGCGCCGCCGCCCAGGTCGAGATCGCCGACTGCGACCGCAAGCTCTCCCGTTACCGCGCCGCCCTCGAAGCCGACGGCGACGAGAAGACCATCAACGGTTGGATCTCCGAGGTCACCACCCGCCGCGCCGCCGCCGAAGCCGTCCTTGCCACCCGTCCACGCCAGAAGCGGCCACGGCTGACCCGACAGGAAATCGCTGACCTCGCCGAACGATTTGACGATCTACGCCGAGTGCTCCACGACGCTGGCCCGGAGGACAAGGCAGCGGTCTACACCGCGTTGGGACTGAGTCTGACCTACCGGCCATCGGAGCAGAGCCTACTGGTCGAAGCCAGGCCTACTCGAGGCCATATAGGCGTAAGGGTTGTGTCCGAGGGGGGACTTGAACCCCCACGCCCCGCAAAGGGCACTAGCACCTCAAGCTAGCGCGTCTACCATTCCGCCACCCGGACGAGTGGTGGTTCTGGGCTGCTCGCCCGCACCAGAGGTGACTCTACACGGTCGCGACGGCGGCTGACGCTACGCCCGACCACCGGTCGATCAAGCACTGACCGAGGCTCCCCGGCGCGGCCTCCGGCCTCCGCCACCAGCCGGCCTCCCATCCGCCACCGGTGGCCGGCCACTCGCCATCCGACGACCGGCCGATCCGCTTCAGGCAGGGCGTTCCACGCCCCTTCGCGTGCCGGGACTGTCCCCGATCGACACAGTGCGCTCGCGGAGGGCCGGGGCGGATCCGCCCGCTCAGCATCAGCGTGTGGGCCGAGATATAGGTGAACCGGCCCGGCTGATCCGTGGCCGGCCGATGAGATTTGGCTGCCGCGCCGGTCTACCTACCGAGACACCACCTGACTCGAAGGGACCACCGCCATGGCAAAGGTCATCTCTACGCTGTTCATCTCGGCCGACGGCGTGGCTGAGATCAACCCTGACTGGCACTTCCCGTACTTCGACGAGAACATGGGTCGCGCCGTCGCCGAGGACTATGACACCTCCGACGTGCTGCTCATCGGCCGCGTGACCTATGACAGCTTCGCCGGGGCATGGCCAGCCCGCGAGGCAGCGGGCGGCGAGGACGCGCCGTTCGCCAAGCAGCTCGGGGACGTGCGCAAGGTGATTGTCTCGCGTCAGCCGCTCGAGTTCTCCTGGCGCAACTGCGAGCTGGTCGAGGGCGACGTCGTCGAGGCCGTCACCGCGCTCAAGGCTGATGCTGGCATCAGGGGCATCCTGATCCCCGGCTCGATCTCCGTGGTGCGGCAACTGCTCGCCGCGGGGCTGGTCGACGAGCTCCGCCTGCTGGTGCACCCGGTGGCGGCACGCAAGGGCCGCCGGTTGTTCGACGACGGCGACACGCCGTACCACCTGAAGGTGACGGCGACGGAGGCGTTCCCGACGGGCGTGATCCGCATGATCTACTCGCCGGCCGATGCGCCCATCAAGGTCGGCTACGACCAGGTCAAGGACCAGGTGCCCGCAGGGAAGTAGCCGCGCGGCCAGGGTGTGGGGTCGGTTCCTGAAACAGGACGGCGCCCGCCGCAGTAAACGCGGTGTGAGGCCGAGCAGTACGCGAGGACTGAAATCCAGTACTACTGGCGGGCCGAGCAGGCCCCCGCTGGGCATTCCAGTCCTCTTTTACCTGCGTCCTCGACCCCCGCGGCCGGGAGGTACCCTGACAGTAAGGTCTTTGATTGAGTCAGTATTTGAGAGTTAGCGTTGTGACGCCTTCCTTGCGATCGGCGCTCAGGACGGTGTCGCGTTCGAAAAAGACTTGTCCTGGTGGTGAGCGCGGAGGTGTGGACGCGGCTGACACTGCTGATCCCGGCTCGGGAACGGCGGTTCCGCTACCCAGGCCGATTGCCGCTCGACGACCGGGCGGCGCTGGCGGGAATCCTATGGGTGCTGCGTAACTACGTGCCCTGGCGGGAGCTGCCGAGCACGCTGTTCGGGGTGTCGGGGGTGACCTGCTGGCGCCGCCTGCAGGACTGGGTGCAGGCCGGGGCCTGGCCGGAGCTGCGCGAGCAGCTGCTCGCCGAGTGCGACGCCGACGGGCTACTCGACTTGCACCGGGCGCTGGTGGATTCCTCTCACATCCACGCCCTGAAGGGGGCTCCGAGACGGAGTCGACCCCGCAGCGCCGCCGCCCGCGGCGGCAGGGTCGGGGGCGACCGGGCCGGGGACGACCGGGCCGGCGGCCCCGCCCACGCAGGCCACCGTCGCGCCGGCGAGGATCCTGCGCGCGGGGGACTATGTGCTCACGGCGGGCGAGGAGACCGCGGGCTTCGAGAGTTCGGGCGGCGCTGGCGACGAGAACAGCGACAGAGGACCAGCTGGCGGGCGAGGACGAGAACGGCTTCACCTACGAGATCGTCGCGGTCGAGACACCGTCCCCGCCGCGGGGGCCACCGCGCTGGTCCGCACCTCGATGGGCATCACGGACGAATACGGCACCTACGGTTACGTCTTCGACACGATCTATTTCTACGTCGGCCAGGTGGCCGTCGAGCTCGACGTCACCAACATCCAGGACGTCCCGCCGCCGATCATCGAACAGGGCCTCATCGACCAGATCGCCGACAAGTTGACCAACCAGTAGCCACCCGGCCGCCACACAACCGGCCGGGACAGGGAGCCGGCCACTGAGCAGGGCCAGCACAGGCCATGTGGCCCTCGCGGAATCGGCCATGAGGAGACGAACGACCGGACTGTCAAGGCCCAGCAGTACTCGAGAGCGGAGACTCCCGACCCGAGATGCAGCCCCGCTGAACGGTCCCTCTGGGTGACGTCCGCTGTCCAGACCTGGCTCGAGGCTGGGGCGGCGAAGCCGCGTCCGACCAGGTCTGGTGGGAGGCGGGCGGCACGGTCTCGGCGGGTGAGGCTGATCCGTCGAGGGCGGTGAACCCCTTGCGTCGCCTGCCTGTCCCATCAGCCGGGCGACGCGTTTACGGCTGGTCCGCACCCCGGCGGCGGCCAGGTCGGCGCGCATGCGTGGGCGCGCCGTAGGTGCCCGGGATGCCGCGTGGACGGCGGTGACCTGGGTGGTGAGGGTCTGGTCGTCAGCGGTCCGGGCCCTCGTTGCTTCCGCCCCGACTCGGGCAGGCTGGGGAGATAAGCTGTCCGCGGCACGGTGTGGGGGTGTCCAGATGGTCTCCCAGCGGGTGACCCCGAGCCGGGATTTGCCGGTGACGGTGGTGCGACCGGAGCTGCTTCATACGACGGAGCAGACCCGGATCACTCGGCTGGTGTTTCCGACTGGATGTGTGATCCGAAAGGAACCGCTGGGACCAGACGCGCAGCGGCGGTTGCGGCATGAGGTCGAGATCCTTGGGCGGCTGTCGGGAGTCCAGGGGGTCGCACACCTCGCTGCTGGGGCCGTGGAGTGCGCGGGATCGATCCTGCTGGTCGATGTCGATGGCACGGCGCTGTCCGAGTGGACGACTCCACTGGATCCGGCCGAGCTGGTCGATCTCGCCGAATCGCTGGCGCGGGCCGTCGCTGGGATGCATCACCGGGGTGTGGTGCACCGGGACATCTGCCCGGCGAACATCGTGGTGAGCAAGGACTTGGGAGTTCCCTGCCTGATCGACTTCGCGCTTGCCACAGCTCTTTCGTCGGTCCGGCCGGAGTTCACGTACCACGGGGCAACTGTCGGGACGGTGCCGTACCTGGCGCCGGAGCAGACCGGGCGGACCGGTCGCCCGGTCGACCAGCGAGCCGACCTGTACGCGCTCGGGGCCACCCTGTACGAGCTGGCTACCGGCGCGCCGCCGTTCGGCACGGACAACCCAGTTCGGATCATTCATGACCATCTCGCTCGGATCCCACGCTCGCCTGTGGCGGTGAATCCGTCGGTACCGGCCGGGCTGTCGAACATCATCACGCACCTGTTGGAGAAGGAACCCGACGACCGCTACCAGAGCGCCGACGGGTTGGTGCACGATCTCACCCTGGTACGACGCGGCGCGGCGGCGGTGCATCCTGGCGAGCATGATTTTCTGACGCGTCCGCTGATGCCATCCCGGCTGTCCGGGCGCGACCGGGAGGTCGACGAGCTGGACGCGGCGTTCGCCGAGGCCGTGACCGGACGCTCTCACGGGGTCCTCGTCGGCGGCGCACCGGGCGTGGGTAAGACATCCCTGGTCAGTGAGCTGCGGCCGATAGCGGCCGGCGTCGACGGCTGGTTCGTGGCCGGCAAATTCGACCAGTATCGCCGTGACCAGGAGTACGACGGGGTCCGGCAGGCGCTGCGTGCGCTGGGTCGGCTGCTGCTGGCCGAGCCGGACGACTACCTGGCCGAGGTGCGGGACCGGATGTTGCGGGCGTTGGGACCCAACGCCGGCCTGGCTGCCGCCACCGTGCCGGAACTGGCGGTGCTGCTGAAGGTTCGCCCAGAGCCAGGCGATCCGATGACCGCACAGGTACGAGCGCCACGTGTCGCAGTCGAGGCACTACGTGCCGTTTCCTCCCGGAAGCGACCAGTGGTGTTCTTCGTCGACGACCTGCAGTGGGCCGGGCGGACGCCGCTGGACTTCGTCGACCTGGTGTTCGCCGGTGAGGAACAGATCGCGGGACTGCTGCTGGTCGGCGCGTACCGGGAAAGTGAGATCGACGCCGCCCATCCACTGACGCCGATGCTCGCCCGCTGGCGTCACCAGGCAGTCGGGCCCCACCACCTGCGGTTGGGTAGCCTGCCGCCAGCAGGGCAGGCGGCCTTGGTGGCTGACCTGCTGCACCTGTCCCCGCCGCCCGCCACCGAGCTGGCGCAGATGATTGCGCCATCCGCCCGGGGAAATCCGTACGACATCGTGGAGCTACTCAACGCGCTGCGCCACGACAGGGTACTGACCCTCGGCGGGGGTGGGTGGCGATGGGACTGGGAGGCGCTGCGCCGCCGGCTCGACCGAGTGGATGTGGCCGAGCTGCTGGCCGCGCGGGTGGCCGCGCTGCCGCCGGCCACCGCGGAGGTGCTCGCGGTGATGGCCTGCCTGGCGGGCCAGGTGGAGCTGGACCTCCTAGCTGCCGCGACTGGGCTGCCGGCGGACGAGGTCGAGCGGCGGCTCGCCCCCGCGTTCGGCGATGGCCTACTGGTACTGGAGTCCGACGGCCGGCAGAGCGTGCGGTTTCACCACGATCGGACGCGGGAGTCCGTGCTGGGCGGCCGCGCCGCGCAGGACCAGGACGCGAGGCGGTTGCGTCTGGCACGGCGCCTGGTCGAGCGGCCCGAGTTCTTCGCCGTGGCGGCGGAGCAGTACCTGCCCGTAGTTGATGCTGTGCATGGCACCGAGGAACGGAAGCGGGTGGCCGGACTCTTCCGGCACGCCGCTGAGGAAGCGAAACTGCTGAGCAATTACTCACTGGTCGAGCGGCTCCTGACCGCGGCGGTCGAGGTCATCGATCCGACTGACACCGACCAGTTGATCGCAGTCCATACCGACCGGCACGCCGCCTTGTACAGCCTCGGCAGGCTGGAGGAGGCGGACGACACGTACCAGACCATCGGCCGGTTGTGCACCCACCCGGTTCAACTCACGGCCGCCACAGTGGTGCAGGTCAGCAGTCTCACCAACCGGGGACGCGGTGGCGAGGCGATGCGGCTCGGCCTCGACCAGCTGCGGCACCTCGGCATATCCGTCCCGGACGAGAACGATCTCGATGCGGAGATCGACCGCGGACTCGACGCGCTCTACCGATGGATCGACACGACCAGCGAGTCCGACGACCTGCACCGACCGGGCATCACGGACCAGTCCCGGCTCAGCACCATCAAGCTCGTCAACCGGCTCATGCCCGCGGCCTTCTTCTGTGACCAGGCGATGATGGCCTGGCTGACCATCAAGACGCTGGAGGTCTGGGCATGGCACGGCCCGGATCGCGCTCTGCTCGGCCCGGCCGGCCACATCGCGATCGTGACCATCGTCCGCAGGGGCGACTACCGCACCGGGCACCGCATCCTGCGGCGGATCCTGGCGGTCGGTCAGGCGCTCGGCTATGAGCCTGACGTGTGGCAGGCGCAGTTCGTATATGTGATCACTACCGGCCACTGGTTCGCGCCCCTCGAGGACAATCTGTCCGAGGGCCGTCGCGCGCTGGAGGGACTTGTCCTGAGCGGTGATCTCCAGAACGCATGCTGGGCCCACTACGCACTGTTGTACGACCTGTTGGACTGCGCGCCGTCTCTTGATGTCTTCGCCGCTGAGGTCGACGAGGCACTGGCGTCCGCAGCCCGCACCGGCAATGGACATGCCGAGACGATATTTCGGATATTTCGCCGACTGGTACGAGTGATGCGAGGCGAGTCCGTCGAATCGGCGGCCGACGAGGCAGCCGAGCTGAGCATGCTGGCCGCGGACCCGTTCGCCGTCGCCAACCTGCATGTGGCCCGGGCGCTCGCCGCAGCCGTTCTCGGTCATCCGGTCGATCTGACCCGGCATGCGGCAGCGGTGATGCCCTTTAGGCCAATGGTCGGAGCGAACTATGCGATGGCGGTGGCGCGGGTGCTGCTTGCCCTGGGCATGGCGGCACAGGTTCGTGCGGCAGGAGCGGATCGGCGTGACACAGAGCTCGCCGAGCTCGACGAGCTGGTCGAGTGGCTGGCCGCACGTGCGGCTGACGCGCCGGCCAACTTCCTGCACCTGTTACGCATGATGGAGGCGGAGCGGGCGTGGGCTGTCGGAGACTTCCGCGAGGCGGCGTACACGTTTGACATGGCGCAGAGAGAGGCTTCCGTACGGGCGCGCCCGTGGCACCGGGCGCTGATCCTGGAACGCGCTGCACGCTTCTACCTGGCCCACGGCATGGATGAAGCCGGCCACACGCTCCTGGCAGCCGCCCGGCGCCAGTACCTGGACTGGGGCGCGACCGCGAAGGTCAGCCAACTCGACTGGGCCCACCCGACGCTACGAACCGAACCCGCCTGCGAACCGGTCGTTCATCCACCGGCGGCGCCATCCACGCGACGCTCGACCGTCGCGACCGGCACCGTCGATCTGCTCGGCGTCGTCGCGGCATCCCAGGCACTCAGCTCGGAGACCAGCATCGAGGGCCTCCGGGCAAGGGTCGTGGGGATCCTGTCGGAGATGACCGGTGCCACCGGCGTCCACCTGCTGTTGCGTAGGCAGGAACAAGCCGGGTGGTTGGTGCCGACCGGTGCCGGTGGCACCGTCTCGCTCCGGGAGGCCAGCCGGCGGCGTCTGTTGCCCGCCTCGGTCATCCGATATGCCGAGCGCACCCACGAACCTGTGGTCGTCGCCAACGCCACCCGCGACGACCGGTTCCGCCGCGACCCCTACCTCCTCGACTTCGACCGCTGCTCGCTGCTCGCCATACCCATCATGATCCGGGGCCATCTGCAGGCGATGCTGCTACTAGAGAACAGACTGATCCGTGGCGCGTTCTCCACCGAACGCCTCGAAGGAATCATGCTCATCGCCGGACAGCTCGCGGTCTCG
Source organism: Frankia sp. Hr75.2 (assembly GCF_949319125.1). Lineage (NCBI taxonomy): Bacteria > Bacillati > Actinomycetota > Actinomycetes > Frankiales > Frankiaceae > Frankia > Frankia sp. Hr75.2. The sequence goes on from NZ_CASGGV010000349.1 coordinate 17,605, forward strand.
CTCGACAACGCCATGGTCTACGCGTCGCTGGAACGCAAGGTCACCGAACGAACCGGGCAGCTCGCCGCTACCAACGAACGACTCGCCGCCGCGAACCACCAGCTGGAACAGCTCTCGGTCACCGATCCGCTGACAGGGCTGGCCAACCGGCGACGCCTCGAAGAGGCCCTGGACATCGAATGGCGCCGGGCCCAGGAACACGCGGCACCCATCGCGCTGGCGATGGTCGACATCGACCACTTCAAACTCTACAACGACCACTTCGGACACGCCGCAGGTGACCGATGTCTCCAGCGGGTCGCCGCATGCCTGGCCGAGAATGTCGGTGACACCTTTCTGACCGCCCGCTATGGGGGGGAAGAGTTCACCGTCGTGATGCCCGACACCGACTCGGATACCGCCGCTCGGCTGACCCGACGCCTCTGCTCCGCCGTCGAGGAACTGGCCGAACCACACCCTCTGGCGGTAGAGCGCATCATCACCGTGAGTATCGGCGTAACCGCGACCATCCCCGCTCCCGACGACGACATGGCAGTGTTCGTCGAAATCGCCGATGTCGCGCTATATCGGGCCAAAGACGGCGGCCGCAATCGGGTCCGAATGATCCCGTTTCCGGTAGACAACGGACGTGGGGAAAAACCGCCTGCCCGGTGACCTGGCGGCGGACGATGTTCAGGCTTCGTCAAGAAGGAGAGCTGGTCCGGATCGACTCCGCCTCGCGGCCTCGGCCATGAGCACGCGTATCGCATAGTGGGTGAGCAGAAGGGCTCTGTTGCGTCCGGTGGGGTGGGGCAGCCGGCATGATCGAGGATGGTCGAGGCGCTGCCCGTCTGCGGTGGAGCCGGAAACTCCACAAGATCGGCGCCAGATCCTGAGAGCGGGCACCGCTTGTCGGCGGGAGTTGGCCGCAACCCGGGTGGGCGGGGTGCCCGTGTAGGCAGGACGGCGTCGTGAAGGTCATCCTGCACCCGTAGCGAGCGGTGACGACACCGATCATACCGTGCCGATCATGACGGCTGATCGCGACGGAGGGCCGCTCGTCTCTGCCCGCGGCCGCCTGAGCGGTATCAATGCGGCCGAATCGGGTAGCTGGAAGATCATGGGTGAGATTGTGGGGACGACGGTCAAACAGGACCATCAGGACGGGGTTGACGAGGAGGACCGCGGTCGAGAGGGCCACGGCCGAGAGGAGCGCGAGTCGGCGCAGGAGCGCCTCAACCGGAACTGGGCGGAGATCCTTCAGGAGTTGCGGGTCGCGCAGACCGGGGTGCAGCTGCTCACCGCGTTCCTGCTTGCGTTACCGTTCCAGAACAGGTTCGCCACGCTAAGCAATAATCAAGAGTGGCTCTACCTCGCGGTGGTGGCACTGTCCATCCTGGCCACCGGCCTGCTGATCACGCCGGTGAGCCTGCACCGGGCGATGTTCCGCAAAAGGGAGAAGGAAACCCTCGTCGTCGTGGCGAACCGGCTGGCGCAGGCAGGCCTGGCGGTGTTCTCGGTGGCTGTGTCCAGCGTCGCGGTTCTCATCTTCGACGTGACCAAGAATTTCACCGTCGGCATCATCGCCGGAGTGCTCACACTGATGCTGTTCGCGACGCTGTGGGTCGCGGTTCCCGCCGCCCTGCGACCCGCGCCGACCCCTGAGCACTGACCGGCGGACCTGAGGGCCGGTTCGTGCCGCGGGCAGGACCACTACTCCGCCAGGAGGACGCCGGCGCCGGGGAGCCAGCCCGATCACGGGTGGCGGGCTGCCCGGAGCCGGTGTGCCCGGTCGACCATCGCGGTCAGGAGCTCGACCGGGCGCCGGATGGTTCCGATCAGCCTCTCCTTCATGGTTGGCTGTGCACACCACATCGCGCCCGCCGCCGCAGACCGCAACGGTCGTTACGGGCAGGGGCGACATCGAACCTCGAAACCGCGAACTGCGAGGACGTCGGTCTGGTCAGCGGTTCGGCTGCGGAAGCAATGCACCCATCAGTCGGCCTCCCGGACACCGGGCTTTGTGGGCGAGGCAGCTGGCGCCGCCACAACGGGTAGGCGGACGATCGCCTGACCGGGCTCGAGGTGCTTGTGAGGAGGAGCGCTCTCGGAGTCGTCGTCGCGGAGGATCTCTTCGGTGCGGCGCTGCTCGATCTGGTGCCGCTTGCCGGCGTAGAAGCTGGCTTCCAGTTCGTCGAGCGCGATCGTGGACACGCTGCGGCCTCCAGGCCGTCGTTGCCACGGAAGCCAGCTGCGGGTGGTTGCCCACGCGGTGAAGCGGTCGACGGCGGCAAGCAGGATCAGGGCGCAGACGAGTCCGGGAATAGTCATGAACCATAGGAGCGCCACAGTCTGAAGACGATCCCCGCGATCGTCTGGTTCCGGTTGCTGCCCGCACCTACTGCCGCTGGTGCCAGCCGGTGCTCCTCCGGGCAGATTGTTCAGGATGTGGGTGGCGCCAGCATCGCCAACACTGCGATCAAGAGCGTCGCGGTGTTCGGCGATGCCCTCGCGCACACTGTCATGACCTGATCCGCCTCGGCTCCACCACCGAGAATCTGATCGGTGGAGGAATCGGCCGCAAACCCTGACGAGGGTCGCGACGCTGCTCGGAGCGGGAGCTGTTGCGACACTCCCGTACGTGGGCGGGCAGGGTGCTGCAGCAGGTAGGGCCCGAGCAGCTTCACGATCGAGGTGACCGTGACATCGGCTCGCATAAAATGCACTGGCATGGCGGATCTGCTCCGCGGATAGGGCAAGGAGCCAGCCGAGACGTTGCCTGTGAACGCCGTCGGCCATGAGGGCCGTCCGGCGAGGCGATCCTTGATCCCACTGGTCTGGTAGACGATCGTGTTGAACCGCCCCGGTGTGTCATGAGTCTCCGGACACGCCGGGGGGATTCACCACCCCACGGACCGCGTCCGATCGCGCAACAGCGGTATGTGGACGGGCTCCGGGGTAATCCGGAGACACGGCCAACGGAACGAGGCGATGCCATGCGTGTGCTGCTGGTCCATCCCAGTGCGTTGATGTATTCGGAGATCTTTCTGCGACTCGAGCCTCTGGGTCTTGAACGCGTGGCCGCATCGCTGCTCGTGGCCGGGCACGAGGTCCGCCTGATCGATCTGCAGACCGCCGACATACGGGACTACACCCGAGCGCTGGCGGATTTCCGGCCGCATACCGTGATGTTCGGCCTGAATTACCTGGCCAACGTCCCAGAAGTCATCATGCTCGCAAAACAGGCTAAAATCACCCGACCAGGATGTTTGGTGATCGCCGGTGGTCACAGCGTCTCGTTCATCGCCCAGCACCTCCTCGAGAACTGCGACGAAGCAATCGACGCGGTGGCCCGGGGAGAGGGCGAGGTCGTCGCTCCCCGGATCCTCGAAGCCGACTGGGACAGCCTCACCGAGGTCCCGGGAGCCGTCACCCGCGCCGGGTCCGGGCCCCCACCGACCATGCTGCCCACCCTCGACGAGCCGCTACCGGCCCGTTACCTGCTCGCCCGCCGCAACCGGTACTTCATCGGCGAGCTCGACCCGTGTGCATCGGTGGAGTTCACCCGCGGCTGCCCCTGGGACTGCTCGTTCTGCAGTGCCTGGACGTTCTACGGGCGCAGCTACCGGCGGATGTCGGCGGACGCGGCCGGACACGAGCTCGCCTCCATCCGCGAGCCCAACGTCTTCCTCGTCGACGACGTGGCCTTCATCAAGCCCGACCACGGCAACGCCATCGCCGACCAAATCGAACGCCGAGGCATCCGCAAGCGCTACTACCTGGAGACCCGCGCGGACGTCCTGCTGCGCCATCCCGAGGTCTTCCAACGCTGGCGCCGGCTCGGCCTGACCTACATGTTCCTCGGCATGGAGGCCCTCGACGCCGAGGGACTCGACCTGTTCCACAAGCGCATCTCCCCCGACGAGAACATCAAGGCCCTCGAACTCGCCCGCAAGATCGGCATCACCGTGGCGGTGAACCTAATCGCCGACCCCGCCTGGAGCCGTGACCAGTTCCGGCTGGTCCGACAATGGGCCCTGTCCGTACCGGAAATCGTCCACCTGACCGTCATGACGCCCTACCCGGGCACCGAGATCTGGCACACCCAGTCCCAGAAACTGACCACGCTGGACTACCGCCTGTTCGACATCCAGCACGCGGTCACCCCGACCAGCCTTCCCCTCGACGAGTTCTACCGCGAACTCGTCGCGACCCAGGCCGTACTGAACCGCAAGCATCTCGGCGTCAAGGCACTGGCCGCTACCGCACGTATCGTCGCCGGGCATCTCACCCACGGTCAGACGAACTTCCTGCGCATGCTCTGGAAGTTCCCACGGGTCTACAACGCCGCGCGGCTCCACGCCGAACACAGCCAGCCCGCCCACTACTGTCTGCCCGCACCGACCCACGCAGGGGTGAGCCACCGGCGACGCGAGCTGTACATTCACCAGCCTATTCACACCTCGTTTCACAAAGACTGATAAACGGCGGCGTGTCGGGTCAGGAGGGCCCGCGTCCTGGCCGCGAAGCACGGTATCCGCCAGTTCCTGGACATCGGTACCGCGCTGCCGACCGCGCCGAACCTGCACGAGGTCACCCAGAAGGTCGCGCCGGAATCGCGGATCGTCTACGTCGATAACGATCCCATAGTGTTGGTCCACACGCGGGCCCTGCTCCCCAGCGCCCCCGAGGGGCGGACCGCCTATCTCGATGCCGACCGCCACAACCCAGAAGGGATCCTGGAGTCCGAGCAGCTGCGGGAAACCCTCGACCTGAGCCAGCCCGTGGCGGCCAGTCTGATCGCGATCGTGCACTTCATCGCCGATGACACGGTCGCGCAGGACCTCATCAACCGGATCATGCGTCCGCTCCCGGCGGGCAGTGTCCTGGCGCTTTCCACCACTACCGCCGACAGCGCACCCGAGGAAGTTCACGCTGGCGAGGCCGCGTACAGGGCCAACGGAATTCCGCTGATCGCGCGCGACAAAAGCACGGTGGAGCGTTTCTTCCACAGGATGGAACTCCTCGACCCCGGCGTCGCGCTCGTCCACCACTGGCATCCCGACGACGAGGCGGCTGCACTGGACAACGCCCACGTGTACATGTACGGCGGAGTCGCCCGGAAACCGTAGGATGCACTGTCAGCGTCAGCCTGGTGCCGCTGGCCATGACAGAGATCCCGGTTACTGGGCATGAGCGAGAAATGCGTCGACGTGCCGTTTCCGACCGCCCTTGCCCACTCGACGCGCCACCAGCGCACGAAAGCACGATCTTGCATCGTAAGGCCAGAGCCTGCGACGACTTCGCCCGCCGGATCCAGCGGGTCAGCGTCGCCCGCTCCTCCTCCGCCAGCACCAGGTTGGCCATCGGCCGCCCCGTCCTCGCCACGGACCCAGCCGTACTTAATCAGCGAACTCAGGTCCAGGACACTAGCTGGCGATGCAACAGATATACATATCGATGCCCACATGACGTTGAGGAGCCCGAGTTACGTTCGATAATCGATGGCTCAGATGGAGGGCAGCCCGACGATCTATGCCGTCTCAGGGCCTCGGT
>NZ_CASGGV010000350.1:0-22937 GCF_949319125.1 Frankia sp. Hr75.2
TGGGGAAGCTGGCGGACGGTGACGGGTGAGTGTAGGGATCGGATCTACCTGGCCACTCCGAGCTGGCGAATCGCGGTTGTTGGCCAGCGTCAGAACGCTGGATGTGGCCGAGGTTGGCCAGCGTCGTTCAGGACCTGCTGCCGCGCCGCTTCGGGAGAGGGGCGCGGCAGCAGGCCTGCGCCGGTGTCAGGTCAAGCCGGGGCGTCGGCGTCCTGCATCGAGGGCGCGAACTCCTCGGGGCCGTTCTGCGCCGCCGCCGGATCCATCCACATGACCTGCCAGCCGTGGCCGTCGAGGTCGAAGAAGCTGCGTGAGCACATGAAGCCATAGTCCTCCAGGCCATCCGCCTCGACGCCGCCCGCGGCCAGCGCGGCCTCAGCGACCGCGTCGACCTCCTCGCGGGACGACACGCTGAAGCAGTAGAGCGCCAGCGTGTGCGTGGCGGGATCGGCCATCGGCAGCTTCGCGAACTCCGCGAACTTCTTGTGGCTGAGCAGCATGACGCTGGCCTGTTCGCCGACCAGCATGCAGGCGGCGGTCTCGTCGGTGAAGTTCGGGTTGAAGCTGAACCCGAGCTTCGCGAAGAACGCCTTGCTGCGCTGGAGGTCCGCTACGGGGATGTTCACGAACAGCATGCGGCCGGGGTGCGCGGGAGTGGTCACGGCGGGTCTCCAGGTCGGTAGTGGGACGGGTACGTCCTGGTAGACCGGGCGGGCCGGCGGAACTCATCGGTAGAGCCCGGAGCGTCCGCGCGCCAGACCACCGGGCGGCCTCACCATCTCCGTCGCGCCCATGCACGAGACGTCAGGCGAGCCATCACCGGCTCGCCTGGCTGTTGCGCTCTGCGCGGATCTGCCGCCGGCAGACCGCCAAAGCCCGCCTGATACGAGCCACGCCACCCGAGGACTGGCCAACCATCGCGGCCATTGACCATCTACTGGCCAACCATCACAGCGAGTGGCCATCCGTCCCCGATCCCTACAGTGAGGCGGTGTCGGGGCCGCCGGTTCGCTGGTGCTTGCCGCAAGCGGCACAGGTGCTTGCGTAAGCACCCCTGTAAAGCGGGCAAAACCATCTCTGAGCTGCTGGTCTGCGTGTAAGCGCCTTGGTCGCCGGATCGGCGAAAACCGGCGAGAACCGACCTTACGGACGCGGCCGGAGCCGACCGGCTCGGTTGATCTAGAGGCGGCTCTCCTCCTGAGCCTCCCCGTGGGGCGGAAGTCGGGGACACCGGTCTCGACGTCGGCCCGCCCTGTCCGCCCAGTCAGAGGGGCTGAGAGCCGCGGAAAGTCAGCTTCGACGGGATCGGCCAACCGGACTCGTCAACCGGACCGACACACGAGATCCTTACCTTTCCGACGTCGGTCTTGACGATCCCGTCGCGGCCAGGCGCCACGCCGGGGATAGCTAGACCGCTGTAGGTGGCCACCGCGTCGGCCGGTACGCCCGCGGGAGAGTTCGGCGCCTGGACGGCCGCGTCGATGCACTCCTGGCTCATTTCGATGAACCGCTGGCTGGTTGGGTACCCGGACCCATAGTTCGGGATCTTCCAGGCGTCCAGGCGGTCGAGGAGTTTTCCCGCGCCGTCGAAGGCGTAGAACGCGAGGGGCTGGTCTATTGCTGGGAAGTTGGTGCCTTCGACCTTGAACCGGGCGAGGAAGCCACCGTCATCGAGGATCGGGACGACGATACTCTCTCCGGTCGGGAACACGGCCAGCACCATTGCCACGTCCGGCGAGACCCGCCCAGCACCGAACCGGGCGTACAGCCAACCTGAGCCCTGGTAGTTGAACGACTTCAGCGGACCGTTGGGCGGGAGCAGATACTCGTTATAGTAGGGTGCTCCATTTCCTTCCGAGCCTTCGACGCGGTCGACGGCGGGACCGCCGTCCTTGCCGGTGGGGATATCACAGTAGGCCATTTCGGTCTCGGACACGATTATCGCGGCGTAGCCCTGTTTGTCATGGATCGCGCCGAGGACCCGGCCGGTATCACCTGGTATGTTCACGCTCTGAGCACAGGTGCGGATCAGCGTCGCCTTCTCACTCTCGGTCAGCGGCACGGCGCGGGGAGTGTCCACCAGACGGATCTTGATCGGCGGCTGTCCGGCCGCTCCGGGCACCTCAGGGGGCACCGGCGGTTGCGCCGGCCTCGACGTCGGCGTCGAGGCCGATGTTGGTGTCGCCCCGGCGGGTCCCGCGGCGATCGCGTGGTCAGGCTGGCCCGTGCGCGTTACCGCGAGCAGGCTCAGGGGGATCGCGACGCCGACGAGGACGACGGCGAGCGCGGTGGCGAGCCGGCCTCGGGTGCGGCGGCGGCGGGCGCCGGCGCGGATGGTGCTGGGAAAGGTCGGGCCGAAGGCCGGCGTGGGCTCGTCGTGAGCGAGGGCGCGCAGCTGGGTCCGCAGGTGTGCGTCGTCGAGGGTCATAGCCGGTCTCCCTCGGGCTTGGTGGTAGCCAGCCGCGGTGCGCGCTGGCGGTGGTCGCGGTCCGTCAGGATGTCGGGTCCCGCGGCGACGGCCGGTGCGCTGATCGCGCGGAGGTGTTCGCTGGCGCGCAGCCGGGCCAGGCCGCGGGAGGCGTGGGAGCGCACCGAGCCGATGGAGCAGCCGAGGGCCGCGGCTACGTCGCCCTCGGGCAGGTCCTCGACATAGCGGAGGACGACGACGGCACGCTGGCGGGGTGACAGGAGGCGCAGTGCCCGGATGAGGCTCTCGCGTTGGGTGATCCGGTCGGCGAGGTCGACGCCCACCGCGGCGACGTCGTGTGACCAGGGCCCGTGGTCGTGCAACGGGACCTCGACGACCCGGGCGCGCAGCCGCCGCCACCGGCTCGTCGCACCGTTGACGATGACCCGTCGGAGATAGGCCTCGTGCCGCCCTTCGTCGATCTTGTCCCAGCGCAGGTAGGCCCGTTCGAACCCGCCCTGGACGAGGTCCTCCGCCGCGGCCCGGTCGCCGCCGGTCAGCAGGATCGCGCTCGAGAGCAGCCGGTTGGCCACTCTGGCCACGAATTCCTCGAAGACCCGTTCGTCATCCGCGTCCACTCCTCGCCTCCTCGCGATGTCACCGCTGCTGATGTGACGCGCGCGGGCCGGCCAGCTATGAGGCTGGATGGGGTTCTGTCCGGCGGCCGAGGACCGCGGCGGCCCTGTCGGCCGGGCCCGCCCCGGGGCGTAGGCGGTGGAGTCCACTCCACATCGCGCGGTGGATGTCACGGGGGGATCGCGTGATGATGAGTGCGTCACGCCGGTGAGCTATCTGTCGGGGGCGGGTTGAGGCGGTCCTGTGGGGCGGCTGGTCCGATCCTGAGCGATCCGTGCCGGCCTCCACGGTGGTTCGAGGGTTACCACCCTGCACGTACTAACTTTTGGCCCGTCGTTCGACGGTGACCTGAGAGACCCTGCGGAAACGACTACGCGTCGGCGCTGCCACCGCCCGCCGACTGGTCGCACAGCTGCGCAGTGATGTCCATGTCGCGCTCGACGGCCAGGGCGAGTCGGCGACGTAGAACTCGATAACACCACGCCCTTCTGTGCCGGTCGGGGAGGCGTGCCCGCGGGCTTCCCCGTCATCCGGCCGGATGACGGGACGTCAGGGCTCGTGACTCGGGATTGTGCGAAGACCTCGCTATGGTCCTCGGATGCCGTTCGGAACCGGGCGGTGAGGCTGGTCACGGGTGTGGGTGTGCCTGGCCGTTGTCGGCGGTCTGTGGGCGTCTCTCGGCTGCCTCGAACGCGGGCCCGAGTGGCGCGAGCGCTGCTCGTAGCAGTTCAGGCAGCGAGCCGGACAGTAGGACGAGTCCCCCAGCTGCGGGGGAGGTCGCGGTGGTCAGCCAGCGTGTGAGCGCGATTCGCACTGCGGTGGCGACGCTCGCTGCGAGTACGTGGGCGGTGAGCTGGTCGCTGTCGCCCAGGCGCTCGGCGATCACGGCGGTGAGGGGCTGCTCGATCTCGTTGACGGTGCCGAGGAAGGCATCGCGAAGCGTGGGGCGAGTCGTGATGAGCAGTAGTGCGCTGGGATCGTGGCTGCCCGGGTCGGTGTACTGCGCCACGATCGCCTCGATGATGGCGGTGGCGAGTGGGGTGCTAGCGGCCTGGGCAGCCACTGCCGCCGCGACCCGTGCTTCCCGTTCCGCGGTGACGGCGGCGACGATCGCCTGTTCGCGGCTGGAGAAGTAGTTGTTGTAGGTCCGTGGCGAGACCCCGGCGGCCTCGGCAATGTCGTCGACCCGCACGCCGTCGGGCCCACGCTCCAGGGCCAGCCGCAGGGCGGCCTCCCGTAGAGCCTTCCGGGTGGCTTCCTTCTTCCTCTCCCGTAGGCCAGGCGGTGGCGTCGTCACCAGGCCAGCATCCCACGGCCACATGCGTACGCGCAAATTTGCGTGCGCGCATCTTTCTGCTAGCGTCGGATCGTCTCCCTCGCCAGGAAGAACCAGACGCATGCGCGCCAAGGGCATCACGTACGACACCGGCTTCGTCCACAAGGGCGAGATCTCCCGCCAGCGCTTCCACTCCGACGTGGTCAGGCGGGAGCTGGCCATCATCCGAGACGACCTGCACTGCAATGCTGTCCAGATCACCGGCGGTGACCCGGAGCGGCTGGAACTGGCCGCGAGCCACGCCGCGGAACTCGGGCTGGAGGTCTGGTTCTCGCCCTACCCGCTGGAGCTGACGAGCGACGAGATCCTGACGCTGTTCGCCGACTGCGCCCACCGCGCGGAACGCCTCCGGCAGCAAGGAGCCGCGGTCGTGTTCGTCACCGGCGTGGAGTTGACCCTCATGAACCGGGGATTCACACCCGGCGACACCCTCGCGGAGCGACTCGACCTGCTGCTGGGCGAGCCCAACGGCCGACTCGAACGGCTCGCCGAGATAAGTGCCCGTCTCAACGACTTCCTCAACGACGCAGTCGCCGTGGTCCACCAGCACTTCAACGGGAAGGTCACCTACGCTGCCATACCGTTCGAGCGGGTCGGCTGGACGCCCTTCGACATCATGTCGCTCGAACTCATCCGATCCGCCGAGGTCGCCGACCGGTACCGGGAAGGCGTACGCACCCTCGTCGCGCAGGGAAAGCCAGTCGCGATCACCGGATTCGGCACGGCCACCTGGCGCGGCGCCGGCGACAGAGCGCCCCGCAGCATGGAGATCGTCGAGTCCGACCCGGAAACCGGCGCCCCCCTCCGGCTGAACGGGACCTACGTCCGCGACGAGGCCGGCCAGGCCACCTATCTGGCCGAACTACTAGAGATCTTCGACACCGAGGGGGTCGACAGCGCCTTCGTCTTCCTCTTCGCGCTCGAGAGCCATCCGCACCGTCCCGATGGTGATCCCCGCGACGACCTCGACCTGGCCAGCCCTGGCATAGTCAAGATCCTCGAGGACCGCCACGGAGACACCTATCCCGACATGGCCTGGGAACCCAAGGCCGCCTTCGCGACCATCGCCGAGCGCTACGCCACCTGAGCACCCCGCCACAGCGTCCTCTCAGGTCCAGTTTCCGCATAGCGCTCGATGTCCTCACAGGACAAGAACACGGCGATGCAATCGATTGCCGGCAGGGTACTGGCCGGGTGACGCCGGCGCCTCAGATCGATCGAGCCCGAGTTTCGCGAGCCGGGATTCGATCGCGCCCCGGCCACGCTGAGGAGCGTCGATCATTTCCTGCACCGTCCAGTGCGCCTCGTGTTCCTGCCGGAGTTGGTCATCCTCGCTGGGTGACCATGGCTCCCCGTGGCGGGAGTGGTCTCGCCGTTTCCGTTCCAGCACCCGTGCGTACGACGGCGTGGGAGACCAGTCGACCGCGACGAGGTCATCGACCGCGTAGGTGGCCAGGACCTCGTCGCCGCAGCGCAGATAGACGACACCGTCCATCACCGACAGCCCATCCGCATCGGCGACCTTCTCGACTGTTTCGCCGCCGATACGGACCTCGACCCGTGCCCGCGGCGGCGCCGTGCGCTGCCGAGGACTGTCGAGCCGCTGCTCCAGCAGGGCCGGCCAGACGTCCCCCGCCGGTGTGGCGGTCACCAGTCGCCAGCCAGCCTCGCCCAGCGAGTTCAGCCTCTCCACGAGGCGATCAACGCCCACGGTCACCATTCGGTAGCGAAACTGGCTCATTGGACAATCGTCGTACATCGGCGCGTACAGGTCTTCAAGATAGGGATCACAGTCCGAAGAACGGGACCCACCTCGCGGCATCACGACGTACCAGATCATTGCCGACGACACGGACCCGTCTGGCACGGGGCGGCTTCAGTCGTCGCGCCCGGCACCGCGATCGGGTGCGCTCATGTCCCCCGTCCCGGGCGTGCCCTCGGCGAGCCCGTAGCGCAGGTACACGGTGCCCTTCGGACCGGCTACCGGCGGTTCGAGGAGTGTGACGTTCGTGGGCACCGCGCCCCCGTCGAACACCTTCTTCCCGACGCCGAGCACGATCGGGTGCACCCAGAGGTCGAGACGGTCGAAGAGCTTCTCGCGCAGGAGGGTCTGCACCAGGTTCAGGCTCCCGACGACCTTCACGTGCTCGTGCCGGTCACGGATCTCGCGCACCGCGCCGGCCAGATCCGGGCCGAGCTGCGTGGACCCGGCCCACGAGAGGTCGGGCCTGCCGCGGGAGGCCACGTACTTCGGGACGCTGTTGAAGAGCGTGGCGATCTCGTTGTCCTCGCCGCCCTCCTGGTACGGCCAGTAGGCGGCGAAGATGTCATACGTCCGCCGGCCGAGCAGGAGGGCGTCCGTGCCCTCGTACGCGGCACCGACCTGCGCCCCGGCGACCTCGTCCAGCAGGGGCGCCTGCCAGCCGCCGAACGGGAACCCCACCGGGTCCTCCTCGGGGCCGCCGGGCGACTGCCCGACGAGGTCGAGGGTCGCGAACAGCTCGATGTGAATGAGGCCCATGCCTTACTCCCGATGAGTTGGTTGTCTCCGTCGGAAGGTAGACCTGTGGGCACCGGCAGACTCATCGCTGCGACGGCACCCAGCTTCGTACTCGTCGACCGCCTCGCCCGGCGCATCGGTCACCACCGGCGTCCTGCGGTCAGCGTCCTTGCGACGCCCGGCAGGTATGCCGTGCGCCCTGATCCAGGCCCGCGCGTCCGATTCCTCGAACAGCACATGCCGACCGATCTTGAAGCACGCGGCCCGGTGCCCTGCTTACGCCACCAGGCCGGGACGCCGCACCGGCACTCCCGCAGGCCCTGATCCGAATGTGGCCCATCCGGGGTTTCAGGGGCCGCCGGACAAGGCGTAGGAGACGAGGTGGGTGTCGTCCGGGTCAGCCACCCAGATGACGGTCGAGCACAGTGTCTCGCCAGCGACCACGGCCAAGTGCTCGGGACGGAACACGGTTGCGCCCCCGGTGTGCGGCCTACTGCCACGAGAATTCCGCCCTCCGGGTTGGCCTCCGCCCTCGTCACCGGACCGCTTCGGGTGACAGTGTCACACATTCCCTCCCGCCTGGCGGACAGTGACGGGTGAGGCGGTGTCGGGGCCGGTCTGCCGGCGCTTGCCGCAAGCGGCATGGGTACTTGCGTAAGCGCCCATGTAAAACGGGCAATACCGGCCTTGCAGCCCCCTGTGCCGAGCGGCTGGCCGAGCCAGGGGATCAGATGGTTTCCGCGTGAGCGACCACCGAAGGTAGCAGGCGAAGTCATCACGTGATGAATGCCCACCGCGCCGGCCAAGGGGCCGATGTCCCGAGACACGCTATTCGCATGTCCTGAGCCAGGGCACTACCGGGGGCACCACACCCATGCTGACCTGCGACAGACCCGACTACCAACGATCCAGTGGATTGAGTACAGCACTGCTGGACCCCGAACGAGGTGTGAGGGTCGCACCGCCGCGATCACGGAAGGTCTGCCGGTAGGCAGTTGGTGAGACACCCGTCGCGGCTCGGAAGTGCTGGCGCAGCGAGATCCCGGTCGCGAAGCCCGTGTGCCGGGCGACCTGGTCGATCGGCAGGTCGCTGCTCTCGAGCAGATACCTGGCCCGCTCGACCCGTTGCCCGGTCAGCCACTGCCCGGGTGGGAGGCCCACCTCGTCCCGGAACCTGCGGCTGAATGTCCGCACACTCATGCGCGCGTGTGCAGCGAGCTCGGAGAGGCTGGTCGGCTCGCCCAGGCGACGAAGCATCCACTCCCGGGTGCTGGCCGTGCTCGTCCCGGAGGGCGGCGGTACCGGGCGCTCGATGTACTGCGCCTGGCCGCCGTCGCGCCAGGGCGGCACGACACAGCGGCGGGCCGCGCGGTTCGCGACCTCGCTGCCATGATCGCGGCGGACGAGGTGCAGGCACAGATCAATGCCGGACGCGGCGCCCGCCGAGGTCAGCACGTCCCCGTCATCGACGAACAGGACGTCGGGGTCGACCGTCACCCGGGGGAACATCCGGGCCAGGCGCTCGGCCTCGAACCAGTGGGTGGTGGCCCGGCGTCCGTCAAGCAGCCCGGTGGCTGCGAGCAGGAACGACGCCGTGCAGATCGAGACGACCCGGGTGCCCGCCGCGACCCTGGCGAGGGCCGAGGCCACCAGGGCGACTGACCGGGGGTCGACCAACCTGCTCCGTTCGTCCGGCTCGTCCGATCCGGGCCAGCGGGACGGGCCGGACGGGCCGGACGGGCCGGACGAGCCGGACGCGGGCGCGGTCGGACACGCGGCGATCGAGCTTGCGCGCTGGTCCGGCGCGAACGTCGTGACCACCGTCAGCTCACCCGGGAAAGCGGCGCTGGCCGCCGCCGCAGGTGCCCACCATGTGGTCAACTACCGCGAACCCGACGCCGCGGAGGCGATCGGCAAGGCTGCGCCGGACGGCGTCCACATCGTCGTCGAGGTGAACCCAGGCGCGAACGCCGAGCTCAACCAGCAGGTCCTGGCCACCAACGGAGTAGTGGTGATCTACGCCGACGGCGGCAGGACGCATCTGCCCATCCCGATTTTGCCGTCCATGATGTCGAACACCCGGCTGCAGTTCATCCTCGTCTACACCATTCCGGACACGGCCAAACTCCAAGCTGTCAAGGACATAACAGCGGCGGCAGCAGTCGGCACGCTGCGCGTCGGCACGGACGCCGGTCTCCCGCTGCACCGGTTCCGGCTGGAACAGACCGCCGCAGCGCATGACGCAGTCGAGGCAGGCACCGTCGGAAAGGTCCTCGTCGACGTCACCCATGCCCAGGAAGATCCCGAACAAGTTCACCTTCCGGACGAGGAGTAGTTTCTTCTTTTCCGACCGGTTATTCGAGATCAAAAGAGGACGACCACGACGGTCCGTGCTCTCATTCGGCCCGTTCCTGGGCCCGGTAGTCCTGGACGGAACGATCGACGTACGCCAGCAGCTCCGGAGTCAGCCGGTGCAGCGCCCGTCGGTCGTACCAGCGGACGATAAGGGTGCCCACGGCGAGCCAGCAGAGCAGGCCGATCGCGGCCGCCACGACGCCACGGGTCAGGCCCGCGTCAGCCTGGGCGCCGAAGTACAGGATCGCCCGGTCGCCGGCGAGGATCTGCCGCAGCGGCTCAGCCTCGCTGAGCAGCCGGAAGAAGCCGGGTAGTGCCTCCACGGGGACGGTCCCGCCGGCCGAGGCCAGGCCGGCGTAGACGAACAGCAGGATGGCGACCAGCTGCCCGGGGGTGCCGAGCACCGCGAAGAGCACAATCGTCCCGGCGGCGACGCTCGCCGCGCACAGCCACGCGTACAGCCACAGCAGCAGCGGATGCGGCGCGTCCATGCCCACCACGCCGGCCGCGACCGCGAGCATCAGGCCGGTCACCACCGCGGTCAGCACCGCCGCCATCGCCCATTTGATCAGCAGGGTCCGCCACCGGCTGATCGCCTTGGGCTGGAGCTGGGTCCATCGGGGGCCGACCTCGGAGGTCCCGTAGCCGAGTGCCGCGTCCACCGTGGAATGCAGGATGGTCCCGGCCAGGAACCCGCACATGAGGGTCAGCAGGGCCAGGTAGAAGGCGCTGAGGCCGAGCGCGCTGCTCGCGGGCGGGGGATGGAACTGGCTGGTCGTGACTGTCACCGGGTTCGCCAGGAACGCCTTCGTCGCGGCGTCGTGGGGCCCCGCGCCGGCCACCGCCGTGAGCTGGCCGCTGACCGTCCGCGAGGCGGCGGCGACAGCGGGCTGCAGGATGCCGGTGGCCAGGCTCACCCCCAGCGTGCCGGCCCGCGGGTTGGTCAGCAGCTGGATCGCCCCGGCACCCGCTGTCCCGGCCGACGACGGACCGGCTGCCGACGAGCCGGCTGGCGGCAGACCGGCCTGTGCCAGGAGCGAGGCGGTGAAGTCGGGCGGGATCACGACGGTCGCGTACGCGCGCCCGCGGTTCATGGCTCGTTCGGCCTCGGACCGGGTCACCGGCTCCAGCCGCAGCCGGCGGGACACCGCGGGGCTCGCCCGCAGGCCGGTCTCGATCCGCCTGCCGATGTCGAGGTGTTCTGTTCCCAGCGTGGCCCCTCGGTCGCTGTTCACCACCTCGACCGGCAGGTCGCGCACATGAGCCAGCGGGTTCACCGCCGACGCGAGGTACAGCGCGGTCATCGACGCGACGACGACCGAGGCCAGGACCAGCGGCAGCACCCACACCGCGCGTTGGCGCAGCAGGTCGCGCACGCGAACCGGAAAGTCGTCCCGCGGTGTCCCGTTCTCCGGACCCAACAGACTGTCTCGTCTCACTCAGGCCCCGTGGGCACACGGTTCACGGGCCGGCCAGAAGGCCGCCGGCCCGCCACGGGACACGCGGACATCGCGTCAAGCGCTCTCGGGGAGGATCGGGCCCGGAGGGAGGCTTCCGGGGCGTGACTCGTCGTCAGGTCAGGCGGTCACCGACTTGACGGCCGTCCTGATCAGGTCCGCCACCACGGTCGGCTGGGAGAACATCACCAGGTGCGACGAGTCCACCTCGACCGTGTCGACGCCCGCGCGCTGGTAGCCGAAGCGCTCGACCTCAGGATTGATGGCGTGATCCGACGTGGCGACGATGCCCCAGGCCGGCCTGGTCCGCCACGCCGCGGCGGGTGCCTTCTCACCGAACGCCGCCGCGGACAACGGCCGCTGCGACACGGCGAGCACCGCGGTGACGGCCGGGTCGACGTCGTGGGCGAAGACCGCCCGAAACTTCTGGACGTCGACCGAGAGATCGACACCGCCCGGGAACGGTGTGGCGACCAGCGCCGCGCCCAGGTCGGAGTCGGGGAACCGCCCCTGGAGCTCGCCCAGGGCCTCGCCCTCCTCGAGGACGAAGCCGGCGAGGTAGACCAGGGCCTTCACGTTCTCGGCGACACCGGCCACGGTGGCCACCGCGCAGCCGTACGAGTGGCCGACGAGGACGACGGGACCGTCGATCGCCGCGAGGACCGACCCGAGGTACTCGGCGTCGCCGACGAGCGAGCGGTTCGGGATCGCCGGTGCCACCACCGCGAGGCCGTCGGCGAGCAGCTCGGGAACCACCCTGGCGAAGCTGGACGCGTCGGCGAAGGCGCCGTGGACGAGGACGACAGTGGGCTGCGACATGCTTTTCCATCTCCCCTGGTCGAAGTTGCGCGGCCCGAGTACACCAGGGTGTACTTGACGATTTGTGTAGCGTCTCCGTACCGGGCGACCGTGCCCGTCGACCCCACGCCACGCGCCTTGCCTCCGCCGTTCTCCTGGCCGTGGTCGTGTTTCCTCTCCCCGGCTTCGCCCCGTCGGCGAAGGACTCCCGACGGCCGTGGCGCGTCGGCCGGTCCGGAGTCCTGGGGGCCGGCCGCGAGTGGCACGGACAGTGACGGGAAAAGGCGGTGTCAGGTCGCTGTTGTGCGTCCAGTAGATGGCGTACCTGTCCTGTTCGTGGACGCAGATGAGGTCACCCTGGATGACATTGTTGAACACCCAGGTGGACGCCACGTCGTCCCCGTTGGCGCACCTGCCGGCGCGGGAGAGCCCCGCTCCGCGCGCTTGGGCGTCGCGCGACCTCGCGGCCTGGTCCGGGAAGGCGAACGCCTGGACCGAATGCTCGTTGCCGGCGCTGCATACCACCGCAGCCGTCACGTCGTCGCCCTCGCCGTCCGGGTATCCCGCGCAGTCCGAGAGCGCGTTGGGGCGGAGCTTGTCGACGGGCGCCTGCTGCACCGCGGTGAGGCCACCCACCTGGGTGGGCTCCGCCGCGCTCGCGGTCGGCTCAGGGGTCGGCTCCGGCGTAGCGGAGGCCGATGCGCAAATCGCTGGATGATCGCGATGGTGGAGCCTCCGGTCGCGGCCGACGGAAATCGTTGGCCGCCTGCGATCAGACCGGGCAGTCTGTGCTCGTGGTCGTCCTCCCGTTCCCCGAGAACCGCACTGTGGGCACGATCGACTGGATTGGCTCCTCCTACGACCACCTGGGGCCGCTGCCGGCACGCGGTGACGTGGAAGTACCGGACGGCGGGGAGGTGACCCTGGAGATCCACCCCGCCGCGGAGCTGGATGGCCACGGCGGCAGAACCGTCGAATCGGCCTCGGTCAGCTGGTCTCCGGTCGACGTGCGCTTTCTCGATCAGCTGCCCTCCGACAGCATCACCGGGCTGTCGATCACGTACGCGGTTCAGCCCGGGTCGCTGGCCGCGCTCGCTCACCTGGCCCCGGGCCTGCGCAGGCTGACGCTGGCCTGGACCGATCTGACCGACGAGGCGCTGCCGCACCTGGCCGTGTTGCGGCACCTGGCCTGGTGGCAGAGTTTCGGCAACCATTTCAGCGACGCCGGGGTGCAGCAACTCGTCGCGCTGGAGGAGCTCGACCACCTCTACCTCGAAGAAGCAACCCTCACCCTGGCTGGTTTCGCCTTCGCCCGGCGTCTTGAACGGCTGTGCCGCCTGGGCGTCCAGGACGCGATGCTGTCGAAACGGGACCTGAAGACCCTTCGCCGCCAACTCCCGGGCGTGGACGTCGGGTGACGAGGATCCGTAGCGGCATCACGGCGCGGGCCGTCGAACTCGAACGGCTACACGCCGACGTACACCGACTATGGGCGCGCCGGAGCCTGAGCGCGGACCAGTGGGATGCCTGGGCTCGGGAGGCGGACCGCTTCGACCTGGCGGTCCGAGGCTTCTACAGCCGGTTCGACCGCGCCGCCAAAGCGCTACGGAGCGGGGAACCTGAGGAGGTCGAGACCGCCGTCCAGTTCCTCGAAGCCGATCCGTGGTGCTTTCGATCCGGCTACATGAAGGCCGAGTTGATGCACCGCCTCGCCAACGGTCCCGATCTGGACGCCCATCACCATCGGCTCCACGACGTCGTGGGTAGACGGCTGACGGAACCGCAACCCCGTCTCCTGCGCCACACCGCCCACCAGGGCGCATCAGGTTCGATTCTTCCTGCACCTCGTCGAACAGCGGCTGCGGACCGAAGGCAGAACACTCGACGGGTGCCCCGGTCGCGACAGCGGCCACCGACCGCGCTGACCTTGCGGGGTCGGGCAGATCGGCCGCGGTCGCCCCGCACTCGGGGTAGGTCAGTTCCGCCGCCTGGTAGCGAACCAACTCCCGTTCCAACCGCCCGGCGACGACCAGACGCATCCTCGTTCACGAAGGGCCGTGGGGCTGGGCGGGGATGAGTGCTCGGGCGTATGCCAGCGCGGAGGGGGCGTCGGGAAACATCCGTCGCCGGTCACCGGACTCTGCTGTGATGCCATAGGCGCCGAGTGTCTGGTGGTGTTCAGGGCGGACTCCGGACAGCAGGGGCACGACTCCGCGTGCTTCGAGGTCGGTGAGGGCGACGGACAGCGCGGCGGCTCCGGTCGCGTCGACGGCGCTGACCCGTGACATCCGGATGAGGACCACCGAGTCGTCGTGAACGTGTTCCAGCGTGGGCAGCAGACGGTGGGCGGCGGTGAACGACAGCGGCCCGTCGATCCGGAGCACGGTGACCGGAGCGGGGCCGGAGCCGGGTCCGGAGCCGGGTCCGTGGGGACGGCTGTCGTCGTCGAACGGAAGGTGTTCCACCCGCGCGGTGCCGGCGACCTGGCGAAGCGCCAGCGCCCCGGCGAGGGCCAGCCCCACGGCAACGGCCACGACGAGGTCGACCACCAGTGTCACCGCACCCGTCAGTACCATCACGGCCAGTTCACCACGTCCGGCGCGGGCCAGGGCCCGGACGGCGTCGGTCTCCACCATGCGGATCGCGGTCGCCACCAGGACACCGGCGAGTGCGGCCAGGGGGATGTACCTGACCAGTCCCGCCGCCGCGGCCACCACGGCGGCGATCACGACGGCGTGGATGACGGCGGACAGCCGGGAGGCCGCACCCGAACGCACGTTGACCGCCGTCCTGGCGATCGCCGCTGTCGCCGGCATTCCACCGAACAGCGGCACGGCGAGGTTGGCGACGCCCTGGCCGAACAGTTCGCGGTCGGGGTCGTGGCGCCGCCAGCCGCCGGCCCCGTTCGAGCCCCGGCCCGGGTCCGACGATGCGCGCATCTCGTCGGCGACCGTCGCCGACAGTAGCGATTCCAGGCCGGCGAGTGCCGCGATGGCGGCGGCGGCCGGCAGCAACTCCGGGACCATTCCCGGGTCGAGGAATCCCCACGACGGCGCCTGCAGACCCGATGGCAATGCCCCGACCCGGGCGACACCGTCGACGTTGATCAGTTCGACGGCGACCGTGGCGAGGGCAACGGCCGGCAGGGACATCGGCACCGAGGGCCGCAGCCGCGCACCCAGCAGCACCACGACGGCGACCGCGGCGCTTACCGCCACCGACGTCCAGCGCGGTTCGTCAGCGAAGCGGGCAAGGGCGCGGGCGGCCACCGTCACCACCTTCTCACCCTCGGGTGTCGGCACCCCGAGGGCCGCCGGGACCTGCTGCAGGGCGATCACGGCTGCGATTCCGACGGTGAACCCGACGACCACCGGCATCGGCACGAGGCGCGCCAGGCCGCCGACCCGCCCGAGCCCCAACCCGACCAGGATCACCCCTGCCATGAGTCCCGCCATCAGCACGCCGTCAACTCCGCGGGCGTGTACGACCGGTACCAGCACGACGGTCATCGCCCCGGTCGGCCCGGAGACCTGGAAGTCCGAACCACCGAAGACCGCGGCGAGCACGCCGGC
The DNA here is from genome assembly GCF_949319125.1 of Frankia sp. Hr75.2. Classification (NCBI taxonomy): domain Bacteria; kingdom Bacillati; phylum Actinomycetota; class Actinomycetes; order Frankiales; family Frankiaceae; genus Frankia; species Frankia sp. Hr75.2. The sequence goes on from NZ_CASGGV010000350.1 coordinate 15,062, forward strand.
GATGATCGCGGTCGCCAGCCCGGCCTCGGTTCCCATTCCCGAGGAGATCCCGAAGCCGAGTGCCAGTGGCAACGCGACGACGGCGACCGTCACCCCGGCCAGCAGGTCCCTGGCGGGAGCCCGGCGGACCGAGCGAACGGTGGCCGAGTCGGGCAGTACCGCCCGGAGCCGTTCCCACAGGGCCGCCGTCGCGTTCCGCGCGAACGGCCGCCGCGACGGCGGGCCCGACGGCGCTTCGCCGGCGGCGTTCACTCGGACCTCGCGTCCGCGTCGCGCAGTTCGGCCAGGAGTTCCTCCTGGCCAAGGAGGAGATCGGTGAGAATGCGCCGCGCGGTACGCATCAGGTCCGCGACGTCGGTTCCGGCAAGGGCGTAGACGACCGTCGTGCTGTCGCGGGTGGCGGTGACGATGCCTGCGCGGCGCAGTACGGCGAGCTGCTGGGACAGGTTCGAGGGCTCGACGTCAATGGCCGCGAGCAGGTCCCGGACGGGCTTGGGCCCGAGCTGGAGGAGCTCCAGTACCCGGATCCGCACCGGGTGGCCGAGCATGCGGAAGAACTCCGCCTTGGCCTGGTAGAGCGGCACCGACATCATCGTTTCCGGGAGATCCTTTTCGGGTTTGGCGTACCTGGGACGGCCGCACGGGTGCGGCGCCCACCTGTCCGCGGAAGCATAACAACTTGAAGAAGTCTTCAATTCATCATCAACCAGCAGTGCGCAGGGTCACACCGGCCTCAGTGCCAGTACGTGGTGGTCGCGGGATGCCGGACCCTCCCACCGGTGACCGTCAGTCCACCGGGATGCGCGTTTCCGCATCCGCTCGTGCGCAGGGAGACGCACCAGCCAGTGACGCCAGACAACCCCGGCCAACAACGATCCAGCAGGGTCATGCACAGCGTTCCCACACGTGCCGCTGTTCGACTGATCCGTGAACCCCGCAAATAAAAGTTCTGGCGTTTTGCCCGGCAGTGTCCGATCAACGGTGGATGCGGTCTGGCCTCGCCGTTCGCCGCGTTAAGCAAGATTCCCGCCCGTCGTGTTCGACGGCGAGTGACCTTGGATGGGTGTCGTTCCGGTCGAGGCGTTGGGTTCGTGCGGGGGCGCGCCACCGGTTCGCAGACGCTGACCGAACTCGGCGGCACGATCAACACCATCAAGCTGACCAGCAGCAACGCGCTCCCCGCGCCGGCCCCGTCAGCTTCGCCGATGCGTTCACCAAGACGGGCAACCTCGAGGCCCAGCCTCTTGAGCCGGGCGCGTACGTACTCGACTGGCTGGAGGTCCACGAGGGCATGCGGGTCACCGTCGCCCAGGACACCCGCCTCATCAGCCCGGTCGACACCGAGTTCGGCGAGCTCTGGGTCACCCTGAAGCCGGCCCAGAACCCGACCCCGCGTGGCGGTTCGGCGTACGTCTCCTACGACGACCCCAACAGCGGCCGTCTGATGCTCCAGGCCCTCAACGGCGCCCCCGGAGGCAACATCCGCCAGGTGTTCCTGTTCAACCCGGCCCGGACGACCTTCGTCGACCGTCCCGGCGGCGACGCCAACACGGCCGTGACCGTGCTCAAGGCGCGCCCGACCAGCAACCAGATCATGCTGTCGGCCTCCCCCGGCCGCATCAACCCGACCAGCTCCGTCTGGAACGCCAGCCGCAAGCCCCTGGTCGGCGAGTTCCTGTACGACGGCAACAAGCAGCTGTTCGTCATCGCCAACCACTTCAACAGCAAGGGCGGTGACTACCCCCTCACCGCCGCGGTGCAGCCGCCGAACCGGACCTCCGAGGTCCAGCGCATCGGCCAGGCGACGGAGGTGCGCGACTTCGTCGCCGACCTGGCTGCCAAGAGCGGCAACACCGCTCGCGTGGTCGTGCTGGGTGACATCAACGACTACCAGTTCAGCCCGACCCTGGCGACGCTGACCGACAACGGTGCACTACTGAAGACGCTGATCAGCGAGCTGCCCGTGAACGAGCGGTACAGCTACGTTTTCGACGGCAACTCGCAGACGCTGGACCACATCCTGATCAGCCCGACCATCAAGGGCTACTCGTACGGTGTGGTGCACATCAACGCCGAGTTCTCCGACCAGGCCAGCGACCACGACCCGCAGATTCTTCGGATTCTGACGGGGTGCGGGTCCGAGCCCCGAGCGCTGCCGCCCTGGTAGCCCCGTGGTGGATGTCAGGTAACACCCTCTCGCGGTAAGAAAGCCCCCGTCCTCTTCCCGGGGGACGAGCGCTTTTTGTTTCACGCGGACTTGCGGCCCACACTCGGGGTAGATCAGCTCCGCCGCTCGCACGGCTCAGAAGTGGGCTCTGAAGTAGGTGGCTTCCGAGCACTTCCGCGCTCGGGCGCTCAGCGAGCTTCCGGTCCGGGGCGGCTGCCGGTCGTGGCGCCGGGCGTCCGGCCCCAGAGCACGCGGGTAGGGTCACTCGTCGACGTCGACAATGGGGTGGACGGGTGGACGAGCAGCAACCGGTAAGCGGCACCGCGCCGACGGATCGCTGGTGGGGGACGTACGCTGCCCGCGCATCGGGGATGCTGGCGTCCGAGGTACGGGCCCTGTTCGCGGTCGCGAGCCGTCCGGAGATCGTGTCTCTGGCCGGGGGGATGCCGGCTGTGGACGCGCTGCCGTTGGAGGCGGTCGCGTCGACCATGTCGGATCTGGTGACGAAGCGCGGCGCGGTGGCGTTGCAGTACGGCTCCGCCCAGGGTGATCCGGGGCTGCGCGCGCGGATCTGCGACGTGATGGCCATGGAGGGCATCACCGACGCCCACCCGGACAGCGTGATCGTGACAGTCGGTTCCCAGCAGGCGCTCGACCTGCTCACCCGGGTGTTCATCGATCCCGGTGACGTCGTCCTCACCGAGGGGCCCACCTACGTCACGGCCATCAACACGTTCGCCGCCTACCAGGCGCGGGTCGTGCACGTGGCGATGGACGGCGACGGCCTCTCCCCCGACGCGCTGCGCGAGACCCTGGGCCGGCTCGCGGCCGAAGGCGCCCGGGTGAAGTTGCTCTACACGGTGCCGACATTCCAGAACCCGGGCGGGATCACCCTGACCCAGCCACGGCGGGCCGAGATCCTGGAGGCGTGCCGGCGGGCGGGGGTGCTCGTGGTGGAGGACAACCCGTACGGGCTGCTGTCGTTCACCGGCGAGCCGGTGCGGGCGATGCGCGCGGACGCCCCCGACGACGTCGTCTACCTGGGATCGTTCTCGAAGACGCTGGCGCCGGGGATGCGGGTCGGGTGGGCGCTGGCGCCGCCGCCGGTGACGGCCCGGCTCGTCCTGGCCGCGGAGTCCGCGATCCTGTCGCATTCCATGCTCACGCAGCTCGCGGTGGAGCGGTATCTGGCGACCCAGCCGTGGCCGGAGCAGCTCAAGGAGTTCCGGGAGATGTACCGGGAACGCCGTGACGTCATGCTCGACACCCTCGCCGAGACGATGCCCCCGGGCACGACCTGGACCCGGCCGGATGGCGGGTTCTTCGTGTGGCTGACCGTCCCGGGCGGGGTCGACACCAAGGCGATGCTGCCCCGGGCGATCGCCGCCCGGGTCGCCTACGTTCCCGGCACCGGCTTCTACGCCGACGGGTCGGGCCGCAACGCCATGCGGCTGTCGTACTGCTACCCGCCGCCGGAGCGCATCCGTGACGGCGTCCAGCGCCTCGCCAAGGTGCTCCGCGCCGAGATCGACCTCCGGCAGACCTTCGTACCCCGCCATGGCAGCACCACGGACGAGTGAAGGACACGACGATGACCGATCTTGGCCATGTGCTCGTCCTCGCCGGTGGCCTGTCACCCGAACGTGAGGTGTCCCTGCGCTCCGGGGGCAGGCTGCGGGACGCGCTGGCCCGGATCGACGTCGACGTCGAGCTGCGGGACGTCGACGCCGGGACTCTTCCCGCGCTCGCCGCCGACCCGCCCGCGGTCGTCTTCCCCGTCCTGCACGGAATCTCGGGTGAGGACGGCACCATCCGCGAAGTCCTGGACCTGTACGGCCTGCCCTACGTCGGCGCCGTGCCCGCGGCATGCCGGGCCGCGTTCGACAAGGCGACGGCGAAGGCCACGGTCGCGGCCGCGGGCGTCGCGACGCCGGAGGCCGTGACGTTGCCCCGCGAGGTGTTCCACGACCTCGGCGCCGCCGCACTCATCGACCGGATCGCGGGCAGGCTGGGCCTGCCCGTGATCGTGAAGCCACGCGCCGGGGGCTCCGCGCTCGGTGTCGGGCGCGTCGACGACGCCGGGCAGCTCGCCGAAGCCCTGATGGCCTGCTTCGGCTACCACGACTGGGCACTGATCGAACGCGCCGTGACCGGGGTCGAGATCGCGGTCGGCGTCATCGACACCGGTCACGGCCCGATCGCCCTGCCCGCCGTCGAGGTCGAGCCGGCAGGCGGGGTGTACGACTACGCCGCCCGGTACACCGCCGGCGCGACCACCTTCCACATACCGGCCCGTCTCGACGGCGCGGTGCTGCGCGCCGCCGCGGAAACCGCGGTCACCGCGCACCGGACGCTGGGCCTACGCGACCTCTCCCGCACAGACATGATCGTGGACACGAACGGCACAGCCCAGTTCCTCGAGGTGAACGTGGCCCCGGGCATGACCGACACCAGCACCTGGCCAATGGCCCTGCACGCCGCCGGCCTCGACTTCGCAGTGGTGGCCCGCGACCTCGCCGCCCAGGCCCGGGACCGCGCGGCCCGCCGCTGACGTCCCGAGTCGGGGACGGCGGTGGACCGACACGTAACCCGGATTTTCACCGACGGGCCCCGGCCCGGGAGAGTGTCCGCTCAGTCAGTGGCCGGGGTTGCGGGCGGCGATCGCGGCGTTCAGCGCGGTGGCGAAGCCGGTCCAGGCGAGGTAGGGCAACAGCGCCGCCCCGGCCAGCCGATCGGCCCGCCAGGCCCTGGCCACGAGGGTCGCGTTGGCCGCGTCCAGCGCGAGGATCTCCGCGAGCGCGAGGCGCGGGCGTCGGGCCTGAAAGAACAGCGGCGTCCAGGCGGCGTTCAGGGCAAGGTTGATCCCGAACGAGCGCCGGAGCCGCTTCCGCTGGTCGTCGTCGGTGCTGCCGTCGAGCGCCCGCGCGCCGGCGAAGGCGATCAACGCGTAGATCGGTGTCCAGACCGCGGGAAACGCCGCCCGGGGCGGCTGCCACCCGGGTTTGTCCAGCGACAGGTACCAGGCCGAGTCGGGCCTGGTTGCGACCGTGCCGACGCCGGCGGCGGCCGCCGTGGCCGCACTCGTCCTCACCAAGGTCGAAGTACTCATCCCAGCCTGGTACCCGCAGGAGCGAGGCCTGTCCCACGGACCTGCGCCACGCTGCCACGATCGAACAGTCGGCGGCCCAACTCGGTCCCGGCCACGTTCAGGCTGGCCCTCGCCGCCGCGCGCGGACCGCGTGACCTCGCTGGTGGAACCGAATGCGGCATCGAGGCCGCCGCCCGACCCACCTGTGCCGCCGATGGCTCGCGCCTGCGTCGCATCAGTGACGACGCTCCCGGCCGAGTAACCGGGGGCGACGTACTCAGCAGTTCCGTCAAAGGGGACGATTCCCTTGACGTGCAGATTGCTCTGCGCTGTTCCGGTACCGACAGTCTGGTTGATCCCAACACCGGAGACCACGTCGTCGGTGTCACCACCGGTCCGGCAGTTCGCGTTGCTCACGCTCTCCGAATTGGCCGAGCCCGACCCAGCCGTGGCACCGGGGCTACGCACCGTGATAGTGGTTGACGCGTATGCGGTTCCTGACGGTGTGACGGCCAGCGCGGCCCCAGGACGAGCGCTGTGAACAAGGGGGGCCGTGGGGATTTTTTCGCCATCGCCTTCTTCCTCGCCGGAGAGATGGAATTTCCTACCAACCGCAACCTGGCGAGAGAGTGAGAGCCGGCCGCCGAATTATTCCGCGCCGAATTTCTTGCACAGCGAAAAGCGCGACCTGGACCTTCTTGGAGCTACATCCAAGCACCGGCCGACTGACCGCTCAGTCGGCTCCCCGTAGCACGAATACGCCCAGCGGCGCCGGAGTCGCACCGCTCGCGCCGTCACGGGCTGGTCGGGTCTGGAACGGAGCTTGCATGCGTGATGTACGGATAGTGATTATCGAACGACTTACCGGAGCGACGGTCCGGGATGAGGAGTGACCACCGCGCGATCAGCGCGAGAGCGGCCAGGTAGTCGAGCACATCCCGTCCCTGTGCGGCCCCTCGGCAGGCTCGCCGTCCCCGACCAGCTCTCGACCGTACGCCGGACATCCTCAGCCGACTGACGCCGAAAGCTGACGCTTCCCTGACAAAGTCTTCCTATGTGACCGAATCACCCAAAGGTTAGCGGTCACTACTGTTGACGAAGTCCGCTGCGGCGAGAGTCCCGCCGACGATTCGGCGCGGAAATCGCGCGGCCGGGCCAATCGCCCTCGCGCCTCCGATCCTACCTCGAAGGCGAGCCCGGCCCGCCCCTCGGAACGCCGAGCGGGGCCGGCCGCTACCATCCTGAGCTGCAACATCGTCTAAATGAGATAGAGAAATAACCTCACCGACGGCAGGAGAGAAGCTGGTGCGCCGCACCGGCGCCCTCCACCGTCCGCGGCTATCCATCGTGGAGGTACGGGTGCACTTAGGTAGAACGACACGGTTACTCGGTGTAGCTGCCGTGGTTCTCGTTGCGGCAGTCACGGGTTGCTCCTCGACACCGGGGGCGGCAAGCGCCGCGGCGTGCGACAGCCCTGGCGTCACCCCCGGCGAGATGAACCTCGGCCTGGTGTTCTCCGATTCGGGCGTGGGCAGCGCCGCGTTCGCCTCGGCCCGAGCCGGCGCGGACGCCCGGTTCGGCCTGGCCAACGAGGAGGGCGGGGTACACGGCCGGAAGATCGTCTACCAGTGGCGTGACGACGCGAACGACCCCTCCCAGAACGCCCGCGTCATCCAGGAGCTCCTCCGCGGCGACAGTGCTTTCGGCCTCGTGACGATCACCACCGCCTTCGGCAGCGCACCGGCCGACCTGGCGAAGCAGAACGTTCCCGTCATCGGGTTCGGTCTGCCGACCTTGGCCGAATACCAGAACATGTTCTCCACCATGTACCAGGCCTCGCCGGTCACGATCGGCCGCTACCTCCGGGACAGCGGCGGCAGCAAGGTCGGCGTCGTGATCACGGGGTCGTCGGCGTCCACTTTGGATGTCATCAAGATGTACAAGAGCGCCTTCGAGTCGGTCGGGCTCACCGTGGCCGACACCATCTCCTATGCGCACAGCGTTGACAGCCCGGCCCGCGTGGTCCAGCAGCTGGCGGCCTCCGGCGTCAACGCGCTGGTTGGCTTCACGACCACCGAGGATCTCGCCGAGATCATGGGCGCCGTACGTACGGCGAACCTGAACCTCGCCACCACCGTCTCGTTCACCGGGTACGACCAGGGCCTGCTGCCCACCCTGGGCCCGGCACTCGCGGGCGTCTCGATCCCCGCGTACTTCCGCCCCTTCGAGGCGGGCGGCGCGGCCATCGACCGGTACCGCGCCGCGATGGTCCGCTACGCGCCGGAAGCCACGCAGCCAGACCAGCAGTTCGCGATGAACGCGTACATCTACGCAGACATGTTCGTGCGCGGACTCGACCTCGCCGGTGACTGCCCCACCCGCGACGGATTCATCAGCGCGCTGCGGTCAGCGTCCGACTACGACGCGGGCGGCCTGATCGAACCCGTCAACCTGGCCACGAATCGTACCGGGGCGCTCAACTGCTACGCCTTCGTCCAGGTCAACCCCACGGGCACCGGGTTCCAGGTCGCCCGCCCACGCCTCTGCGCCGACGGCACGACCGGCTGACGTGGGTGGACGCTCCCGCCGGGGCGCGCGCGAGACGATGGTGACGGTCGCCG
>NZ_CASGGV010000351.1:0-22797 GCF_949319125.1 Frankia sp. Hr75.2
TAGTGCTGGTTGGGTGCACAAACCCACGCTGACCTGCGCTGGACCCGACTAACAACGATCTTGAGGGTCAAGTACAGCGCTTCTGCACGTGTTAACTTTCCGCGCATGGCCGATCTTCGTGAGGGTCTGGACCCCCTCTGGGGATTGCTGCTGACGAGCTGGAACCGCTCGATGGAAGCGGCACGCAAGGCCCCCAAGACGCGCAAGCTCTACCTCGACACCGCCACCGCAAACCCGCCCGCCTGGCCGCCCTCGTAGGCGGCGAGCGCGGCACGGGCGATCGGCTCGGCCTCGACGCCACCGCCGATACGGGTCAGGAAACCGGCGTACATCATCTCGGCGGCGGCCGGGCCGAACGGGCTGATGCCGGGCTGCAACGGCAGGTCCGTGACCGAGGCGCGCATCCGGTTCAGCGCCGCCCGGGTGCCCTCCGTGTCGCCGAGCGCGCCGAGGGCCCGTGCCTCGTAGCTGGCGATCCGGGCCCGGGTGTACGGGTGGTCCGCCACGACGGCGGTCTTGCGCGCCGAGACGGCTGCTTCCTGGTAGCGGCGGCCGTAGAACGCCAGCGTGGTCACCATCTCCCCGACCGAGGCGGTGAGTACGACGTCGTCGGTCTGGTTGGCGTGGTCTTCGGCGAGGCGGATGAACCGGCGCGAAGCCAGGGTGTCCCCGAGGTTGAACGACAGCCGCGACAGCATGTAAGACGCGTAGCCGGCGGCGACGGTGAGCCGGATCTGCGGGCGGGCCCGGCCGCTGCCGTTCATCAGGTGGTGGTGCGCCGACTTCCACGTCTTCCACACCTTCGGCGCGAGCTGCTGGTGCGGGCCGAAGAACCTGCCTCAAACAGCTTGACGGATTCCGCCGGCGTAGCGCTCGCGAACGCCGCGATTCCCACCCTCACTTCCGGCGCCGCCGGAGACTCGCTGGTCCCCTCCGTGACGATTTCCAGCAGCACCAACTCCGGTGGATCGCGTCGACAGCCCGACAGCGCGCCTACCGCCGGTGTGCGTTGATCCAGTCGATGGCGTCCTGCACGGTGTTGATCTCCTCGGCATCCTCGTCGGATATACCGATGCCGAACTCCTCTTCCAGGGCCACGCCCAGCTCGACAAGGTCCAGGGAGTCCGCTCCCAGGTTCTCGACGAATGACGCGTTGTTCGTCACCTCCTCCGGCTTGACGTTCAGTTGCTCCACGACGACGCTCTTTACGCGCTCCTCGACGGTGGACACTCCGCGGCCTCCTGCTCCGACGTGCGTGGAAACGGACAGAACTTGCATGCTCTCTGAGCAGTCCGCGTCGCGAACTCCAATGTCCGCTCCTGGTGTGGTGATGTTTGCCACGTGGGGTCTGTCCCGTCTGGCGCCATCCAACGAAGGTTCGGTGCCCGCACTCGCAGGCTGTGCTCGACGGGACCCGCTCTTGTCGTAGCTGACCATCATGGTCCGATCACTCTGTCCCGAGTCCGAGATCTTCGGCTGACGTGCGGCCACACCCCTCAACCTCTATCCCATCTTCCTGGCGTTCGTGTTGCCGGCGTAACCCGCTCGACGGGTCTTCGTGTGGGCTGGTTCGACGGACACGGCCGGGCCGTTGACCTGCAGGTTCAGGTTCGCATTAATGCTGGTTGGGTGCACTGCCGGGCGCATGTACTGCTTCCACGCATTCATGGTCCGTCAGTCCCGTGGCAGGAGGGCTGTGGCAGCCGCGTGGGCGAGGACGGCCTGGCTGGTGGCGGACGGGCCGAGCCGGTTCCAGTGGAAGATCAATACGTGTGTGAGGATCGCCCGGAGCCCCCGGCCGAGGTGTGTCTGTGCGGCGGCGTCGCCGAGTTGGCGGCCGGCGGTCTGGAAGGCTGCGAGCCAGGGGGCAGCGTGGGCGAACGCGTCGAGCCCGGCCGCTCTGGGCCGCCAGCGGCTGGCCGGGCGCCCCGGTCGCAACGTTCGCACTGTGTAGGTCGCGGCCAGCCGGTCACGGTCGGCCTGATCGAGCAGGTGGGCGAACCGTCCGGCCATGCTGGTGCAGGTCCGCGGAGCCGCAGTGACCCGTAGCCGGAAGTCACCGCGGCTGATCGCTTCGGTCGAGACGGCCCACACCTCGACGCCGAGCTCAACACGCTGCGGCGGCACGATGTCCCCGTGCTCCCCGACGGTCAACACCTCGACGTCGGCGTCGTAGCTCATCCAGCTGATCGTCTCGGTCTCGCTGGGCTGGAAGGGTGCCGTGAACAGGGGCCCGGGCCTGGATGGTGTCGCCGTCGTGGTAGCAGACGTGCGGGACGGCGAAGACCCACCGGTGGACGTGGATGGTCTGGGCCTGGGCGGCGGTGCGGACCTCGAACGCGAGGCTGGTCGCCCAGCTGGCCAGGTAGTCGTAGTCGCTGAGGATCAGCGCGGCGGCGCCGGCTCGGCGCTCATCATGGCGCTGCGCCAGCTCGGCAGCGCGGTCGGTGTCGCTGTTCTCGGCGCGGTGTACCGCGCCCACCTCGACATAGATGGCCTGTGCCACCCGCGTCGGCCCATGCGGCGCGACGGGGTATCTCGGCCGGCCTCACCGTGGGCCCACCAGCGTGGCTCGGAGGATTTGCTGCGGTCCGCCCGCGCTGCCTTCGTCCACGGCATGGACACAACTCTCTGGATCTGCGCCACCCTCGGCACCGCCACGCTGATCCTCACCCTCCTCGCCCTGCCCGGCCAGCACACACCGATCACCCGACCCCGGCCCAGCCCACACCTCAACCGGCGGCAAGAACGAGCCGACGCGAGGACGAGCAAGCGGCGGCTGTCGCGGGCGTAGACGACCCGGGTTGAGGGGTCGTCCGGTGAGCGCGTCCGCGGTGGTGGGCAGCGGTAGGCCGGCGCCAGCGAGCGGGTAGCTGGTGGGTGGAGGGTGGAGGGTCTTAAGAACATCGCCGCAGCGCTCGGAGGGCGAGTTCGACATAGTGCTCGATGTCCGCGGTGTCCGGATGTGGGAGGAGTTGGAGTATCCGCACGAGGCCGAGGAACTGATAGGCGATGTCGGTGGCCGTGATGTCGTCGGCGAGGGTGTGGTCGGTTCGGGAGCGTTCGACGGCGTCGTGTCCGACGCCGGTCAGGTGGGCGAGGCACCGCTGCAGGTCGGCGCCTGAGGGTTCGGCGTTCGCGAGCAGGTCGACCGCCGCCCGGTTGCGGACCAGAGGCATCAGCGCCGTGGTGAAGAACGCCCGGAGGGCGTCGATCGCGGGCTGATCCGGCGGGAGGCCGGACGTCGCGAGGCCGGCCAGATCGGTACCGGTGACCTCGTGCACCAGGTCCTGGCGTGTCGGGAAGTGCCGGTAGAGCGTGCCGACACCCACTCCCGCTTCCTTGGCGATGGCGCGCATGTCGACGTTCAGGCCGCACTCCCGCAACATCGTCGTGGCCGCCTCGACGATACGGGCCCGGTTGGCGACCACGTCGCGCCGCGGGCCCTGCGTGCGCTCCACGACGACAAGCCTAGCGGCCCGCCCCGCCGATCGGAACGCATGTTCCGATGTGCTATCTTCCCCAAAACGGAACGCATGTTCCGAAGTGGTGGGAGTGGTGATGAAAACGGTCGTGATCACTGGAGGAACCGACGGGATGGGGGCGGCACTCGCGCGTCACTACCTGCGGGAGGGCAACCAGGTCGTCGTGGTGGGCCGCAGCCGAGCCAAGTTCGAGGCGCTGCTCGCCTCGTTGGCTGCTGACGGCGTGGCCGCGACCGGTCGCGCGTCGTTCCTCGCGGCCGATCTTTCCCTCGTCGCCGAGAGTGAACGGGTGGTCGAGCAGATACGGGCGTCCCACGAACGCATCGACGTACTCGTGCTGGCCGCGTCGTTCATCCGCCAGAAGCGCCACGAAACCGCGGAGGGGCACGAAGCATCGTGGGTGCTCTTCTTCGTCTCCAAGTACATCCTGCTCACCGGGCTGGCGTCACTGCTCGCGGACAGTGATCGTCCGACGGTCGTGAACACGTCGGTGCCGGGCGCGAAAGCCGGGGCGATCGATTTCGATGATCTCGAATCCGCGCAGCGCTTCAGCTTCGTCCGATCCAATGCCCAGCAGCGGCGGGCCAACGAGCTGCTCGGCATTCTCGTGACCAGTGACAACCCGGCGCTCGCCTATATCACGTGGGGACCCAGGCGGCTGGTCAGGACCAGCCTCGCCGGCGACGTCGGACGAGCAATGAAAATCGCCTCCGTCCTTCTGGGGGCCGTCGCCGGGCAACGGCCAGACGACGCCATAGCGCCGATCATCACATTCGTCGCCGACCCGCCCGCTGGCCGCGCCGCCTACCGCGGCGCCACACAGGTCGCCCTTGTCCAAGGCCCGCACGATACCGACGATGCTCGCCGGCTCGCGGCCGAGACCACTGCCCTCGTCACCGGCCGCTGAGCGGTCTTTACGGGTCGAGTGCGGCCGGTCGGCGGCAGGGCTGACGGCGTACCGGCCGTACAGTTGACGATCAGTGCCGGGTCTTTCACTGTCGGTCGTGCGTAGTGTGCCGCCTACAAACCCCCAGCCGACTCCTTCACCTGCGTTCCGCGTAACTCGGTCTGCCTAGAGTGGCGATCATGGCTGTGACCTGGGTGGACATGCCGATGTGCCGCTGCGGGCCGTTTCTCTAGGCTCCAGCGGGTTTCGGGGCGGGTCCGGTCGGGGTTCCGGCGCGCTGAGCCCGGTGGATCGTGTGCGGTGGGGTGATGTGCAGGGCCGCGAACAGGTCGCGGGCGGGCTTGGTCAGTTCGGTGACCTGCTGGAAGGTGCCGGCGGGGCCGGTGAGGGTGCCGATGTGGATGCGGTCGAGTTCGCAGCGCATCCGGGTTCAGGTCATGCCGGTGGCGTTCTCGGCGACGCGGACGAGCAGGAGAGCGGGCCAGCAGAGCAGGACGTGGGCGCGGATCCGTTCTTCGAGCCGGTGGTAGACGGGTCGCAGTTGAAGGACGGTCTTCATGTCGCGCCAGCTGCGCTCGACCTCGAGCAGTTGCTTGTAGCCCAGGGCGATGTCCTGCGCGCTCATCGTGGGGTCGGCGCAGCGCAGCAGGTACTTGCCGTCGAGGTTCTCCTCGGCCTTCGTTCTGGTCTTGTCGGTGCGCAGCAGCCCGCCGGGGGTGATGCGCAGGAACCGGTTCAGGCCCGGCATCGTCGAGATCTTCCCGCGCAGCTCGGCTCGTTTCACCGGGGTGAGCGTGTCGCTGCCGGCGATGAGATCTTCGAGCTGGTGGATCAGCTCGGCGCGGGTCGCCGCGTCGCGCGCCGCGGCGTCGGGATTGAAGCAGACTACGAACCGGTCGGCGGTCGCCTCAGCGGAGCCGGACCGTGCTCGTCGGTGGCGGGCTCGCCGCGCCAGTCGCGCGGCACGTCGCCGTCGGGGTCCTCGGTCTCGAAGTAGGTGGAGGTCGTGTCGAAGAACAGCAGGTCGACCTGGAGGTTGAGCAGGTCCGCGACCTGGAAGTAGACCTGCTTCTCCAGCTCGCCGCGGACCTGGTGCAGCCAGTCCATCGCCCGGTAGCAGGCATCGTCGGACACCTCGCCGAACCCGTCGATGTGCACGTCGTGGCTCATCCACTCCGCGGCGGCCAGCTTCGAGGCCGGGGCGAGTGCCCGGTTGGCCACCAGGGCGAACAGCACCCGCTCCGTCGCGGCAGCGCTCCTGGGCCGCCGTGATCGCGGCGTTGGTGAACGAGATGAGTGCGACGCCACGTCGGGGGTCGAGGCCAGGCCGCAGAATGAACCGCTCCACGATGCTCTGGGTCTTGCCTGCTCCTGGGCAGACCCTCACGACCTGGCTGCCCGGTGTCTCGATCAGCAAGCGCTGGGCCGGGCTCGGGTTGAAGCGCAGCCCGGTGGAGGCGTCCGACATCAGGAGACCTTGATCACTTCGGTGATCGCCTGGGCGAGGTACTCCGGGCAGGCGAAGTCTGGGCCGATGAGGGTGGCCAGGTCATGGGCGAACTCACCCTTACTGATCAGTTCCTTGTCGGCGTACGGCGCAAGGTAGAGGGCCTTGGCCTGATCGCCCCCCTCGACGCTCTTCTGCGCTTCTCCTCGGAACGGGGGTGTTGCTTCAGATAGGCAGCACGCAGCACCCGCTCGTTGGCGTCGGCGGCCCCCAGCAAGTCCGCTTCCAGCGTGTAGGGCGCCTCGGCGACATGCAGGATGTCGCTTGCGCCGACCTCCACCGCGAGGGCCTCAAGAGCCTGAACCGCCCGCACCCCGATCGAGCAGCCGCAGGCGGTCACCGCCGTGATGCGACTATGGCTCACCCGGCCGCATGGTGTCGCGCCACAATGACCCGGATCGGTTGACCCACATCGCGCTCTGGCCGGGCTCTGGCCGGATTCGTCGCGGCATTGGCGAGTGGTCCGGTCGACGGCGCATCCGATGGTCTGGCCCGCTCACTGCGGAAATGTTCCACTGACCTCCGCCCGGTCGTGACCGTCGGAGGAGAAGAATGTCTGCCACCGCAGAAAGGGCCGACACGCCGCTGGACGTGTCGGTCGAGGCCACGCCGCTGCCGACTGACGACGCGGACGCGCTGGAGGTGTTTCTCGCGCTGCGCGACCGGCTCGGCGACGAGGAGGTGTTCCTGCTCGAGGACCTGCACCGCGACCAGGCCGGCCAGTGGCAGGGGAGCGTCGTCGGCATCGGGCGACTCGCCGAGATAACGGTCACCGGTCTGCAGGTGCGGGCCACGGGAACAGGGCCCGTGGCGAACGCACTGCGTGCCCACTGCGCCCGGCACACCCGCGACGGATCGCGGCTAGCCGGCCCCTCGGCCGTCTGGGATCTCCTGCGCGGCGCGCTGAACCTGTTCCGGGTCCACACCGCGGTCCCCACGTCCCGGTTCGCGTTCGGTTTCCTCACCTCGGTCGCCTATGACGCCGCCGCTCTGATGGAGGACCTCCGCCCGCGGGAGGCCGAGCCCGATGTCCCGGACCTGACGGTCACCCTGTTCCAGCGGACGATCTGGTTCGACCGGCAGCAGCGCAGCCCGGTCGTACTCACGGCCACCGGGCCCGACCTGCCCGTCCCGTCCCCCCTCGAGCTGAGCACGGACGTCCCGTTCTCCCCGGCCGCGGTGCCCGACGCGCCCGCCGCGCTGTCGGTGCACGACACCGTGGACCGCGCCGAGTTCCTCGGCTGGGTGCAGCGCTGCCTCGACCACATCCGCGTCGGTGACGTCTACCAGATCCAGGTCGGCCACCGGATCGACATCCGGTCCCGACTGGGCCCCACCGGGGTCTACCAGCGACTGCGGGCTCGCAACCCGTCGCCCTACATGTACTTCGTCACCCAGGCCGGCGTAACGCTGATCGGCGCCAGCCCCGAGGTGCTGTTCCGCATCCAGGACGGCCGCGTCGTCATGCGGCCCATCGCGGGCACCACCCGTCGGGATCCCACCGGAGCCGACAACGAGCGCCGGGTCGAGGAGCTGGTGAGCAGCGTGAAGGAGCAGGCCGAGCACATCATGCTGGTCGACCTGTCCCGCAACGACGTCAGCAGAGTCTGCCGGCCAGGGTCGCTGGCGGTGGACGCGCTGATGGCGGTCGAGGAGTTCTCCCACGTCTTTCACCTGGTCTCCACGGTGTCCGGGCAGCTCACGGCCCAGGCCGACGTGTGGGACACCCTGCAGGCCACCTTCCCGGCGGGCACGGTGACCGGCGCGCCGAAGATCCGCGCAATGCAGATCATCGACGAGACCGAGCGCGAGCGCCGCGGCATGTACGCCGGCGCCGTCGGCCTGCTCGACGTCCGTGGCTGGAGCGAACTGGCGCTGTGCATCCGCACGATCGTCCACCGGCGCTCTCCCGAGCCCGACGGCGATGTTCACCACTACTCCACGCAGAGCTGCGCGGGCGTGGTGGCCCTGTCCGAGCCGAAACGCGAATGGGACGAGACATTGGCGAAGATGAGCGCCACCTACTGGGCGGTCACCGGAAACGAGCTGGCATGACCGTATTCGTGGTGGATGCCTACGACAGCTTCGTCCACATCATCGTCGAGTACCTGGGGGCGCTGGGCGCGGACACGGCGGTGGTCCGGTCCGGGATCCACACTCCGGACGGGCTTGCCTCCCGGCAGCCCAGCGCTCTCGTGCTCGGTCCCGGGCCCGGGCACCCCGCCGACTCCGGGCACGTGGAGCTCGTCAACCGCTTCGCCGGCGAGATCCCGCTGCTCGGGGTATGCCTGGGCCACCAGGCGATCGCACTCGCCTTCGGCGGCACGGTACGCCTGGCGGACAATCTGATGCACGGCCGGACCAGCACGATCGCCAACGACGGCGCCGGGGTGTTCGCCGGTCTGTCCGACCGGCTCACGGTCACCCGTTACCACTCGATCGTGGTCGCCGAGCCGCTGCCCGCGGGGCTGGTGGCCACCGCGCGGTCGACCGACGACGGTCACCTCATGGGGCTGCGTCATCGCGACCTGCTGGTCGAAGGCCTGCAGTTCCACCCGGAGAGCATCGCCACGCCGGACGGCTCGGCCATGCTGGCGAACTTCCTCGCCGCCGCGGTCTCCTGACCGCTGCGCGCACCTACCGGCGCCCGGCGCCGCGCTCGTCCAGGTGGCCGATCAGCGCGATCGCCTCGGCGATGTGGTCCCGCTCGACGGCTCCGTACCCGACCACCAGCGCGGGTTCCGCCGCCTGCCGGTCGGTGCGGAAGTCCCGTCCCGTCTGCGCGAGGACGAAGCGTCGGCCGGCGACCAGGGCCAGGCGGGCGTCGTCGACACCGGCCGGCAGTGCCACATAACTGTGCGAGCCAGCCTCGACACCAAGGGTCCTCGCGCCCGGCAGGTAGGAGGCGACCGCGCTCCTGAGGGCGTCATGCCGCGCCTGGTACATCTCCCGAACCCTGCGGATGTGCTGGTCGAACAAGCCCCTGGAGACGAGGTCGGCCAGGGCCAGCTGGGTGAGCCTGTCCGGCGCGCCCAACCATCTGGCCTGGCCGCGGCGCAGCGCGTCGAGCACCTGGGGCGGCCCGACCAGCCAGCCGAGCAGGGGGCCGGGCCCGAGCAGGCTGCGGGTCGAGCCGGCATACACGACCCGGTCGGGCAGGCGGCGCTGGAGAACCAGCGGAGCGCTGCCGCCCCCGAACCAGAGGTGGCCTTCCGGATCGAACTCGATCACCCAACCCCGCGCCTGTTCGGCCCAGCCCACGAGCGCGTCCCGCCGCGGCGCGGAGAGCGCGACGCCGGTCGGCAGTTGCTTGACCGGGTTGACGAGCACCGCGCGGGCACCGGACCGGGCCAGGGCGGCCACGTCCAGGCCGGCGTCGTCGACCGGGACGCCGATCACCTCGGTGCCCGCCCTGGAGACCACTCTCCGGTGCCGCGGGTCGCCCGGGTCCTCCACGGCCAGACGGTCGATGCCGAACTCACGCAGAACAGCGCACACCGCGGTCAGGGCATGGGTGAACCCCGAGGTGACAGCGATCTCCGACGGCGCCGCGGTCACGCCGCGAACCCGGCCGAGATAGCCGGCCAGCTCGGCGCGCAGCTCGGGCGCGCCCAGCGCGTTGTGCGCCGGCCGCTGGCCCCGGTCCATCGACCGGACCACGCCCTCGTAGGCGATCAGCCATTCCCGGCCGGGGAACAGCGCCGCGCCCGTCGCGCCCGCCCTCAGATCGAACCGGACCGGGTACGGCGTGACGGCGGTGGTGTCAGGGAACGCGCCGACCGGCAGGTGGGACGAGACCCGGGTGCCCGAGCCCTGGGCGGCGCGCAGGTAGCCCTCCCCGACCAGCTGTTCGTACGCCTGGACCACGACGCTGCGGGACACCCCGAGGTCGCTCGCCAGGCTCCTGCTCGACGGCAGCCTGGTCCCCGGGGGGAGGGTGCCGTCGAGAACACGGCTCCGGACAACCGTCTTGATCTGCGTGGACATCGATACCGCGGAACCGCGGTCGACGTCCATCGAAAGCATTCTCGACATTTCTTCTCTTCCAGGTTCCAGAAGATTCGCTCGCTGATCGCCGCACCGGCGGCGCTGTCGAAATGGACCGGCCGCACCGGCCCGTGGCGGTCTTGTGACCCGGCGCAGGTGCTGACAGCCTGACTTCCACCAGACGGAGGGAGAGACAGCCATGGCCGAGCAGGAGAGACGTCCTGTTACCGACGCGGCCCGCTGGACCTCGATCCTGTCCGCGCTCACGGAAGGCCGGGATCTCGCCGGGCCGGACGTCGAGTGGGTCATGAACGAGGTCATGCGGGGCGCGGCGGACGACGCCCGGCTCGCCGGGTTCCTGGTCGCTCTGCGCGCCAAGGGCGAGACGGTCGCCGAACTGGACGCGCTGCTGCGCGCGATGCTCCGCCACGCCGTGCCCGTCCAGGTCGACGGCCCGGTCCTGGACATCGTCGGCACGGGTGGAGACCACGGCGGCACGGTGAACATCTCCACCATGTCGGCGGTCGTCGCCGCGGCCGCCGGGGCCCGTATTGTCAAGCACGGAAACCGCTCCTCGTCCTCACGATGCGGTTCCGCCGATCTGCTCGAACAGCTCGGCGTGGCGATCGACCTGCCGGCCTCGGCCGTGCCGGCATCGCTCGACGAGGTCGGAATAGCGTTCTGTTTCGCTCCGGTGTTCCATCCCGCGATGCGCCACGCGTCGCCCGTCCGCCGCGCACTGGGCCTCCCGACCGCCTTCAACGTGCTGGGCCCGTTGAGCAACCCGGCCGTACCCGCCGCCTGCGCGGTCGGTGTCGCCGACCGGCGGATAATCCCCGTGGTCGCCGGCGTGCTGGCCGAGCGTGGCGCCCGCGCCCTGGTGTTCCGCGGCGACGATGGTCTCGATGAGCTGACCGTGACTACCACCTCGCAGGTGTGGGCGGTGCAGGACGGAACGGTTCGCGCGGAGGCGTTCGACCCCCGGGCGGTCGGCATCCGCCGAGCGGGACCTGATGCGCTGCGTGGCGGGGACCCGGAACACAACGCGACTGTGGCCCGCGAGGTGTTCGCCGGCTCGCGCGGACCCGTCCGCGACGCCGTGCTGCTGTCCGCCGCGGCCGGACTGGCTGCTGCCGTGCCCAGCGCCGAGCCGGTGGCGGCACGCATCGGGGCGCAGCTCGCCAGGGCCGAGCGGGCGATCGACGAGGGCCACGCCCAGGCGTTGCTGGAACGCTGGGCCGCGGTCAGCGCCAGGCTGGCCGGCACGCGACCGGCTGGCGATGTGCCGACAGCGTCCGCCGCCACCGCGCCACACCCGCGCCTCGCCGGCTAGGCCCCGCGAACCCCTCGCGCCAGGTCGGCGGCGAGGCGGCCCACCGCCCGGATGCCCGCGGCCTCCGAGTCCGCGTCCAGCAGCCGTCGCACGAAGGCCGCTCCGACGATCACCCCGTCGCACTCGGGCGCGATGGCGGCGGCCTGCTGCGGGGTGGACACGCCGAGCCCCACGCACACCGGGATGTCCCGCGCCGCGCGGACCCTGCGCACCAGCCCGGCGGCGACGGCGGCCTGCGCCCCGCCCGTCCCGGTCACCCCCATGAGGGATGCCGCATACACGAAACCCGTCGAGGCCTGCGCGGTCAGACTGATCCGTTCCCGGGTGGAGGACGGGGCGACCAGGTACACGCGGTGCAGCCCGGACTCGGCCGAGGCAGCGCTCCAACCGCTGGTGCCGGCCTCCTCCGGGATGAGGTCCGGGGTCACCAGCCCGTGCCCGCCCGCCTGCGCGAGCCGGCTCGCGAACCTCGCGACGCCATAGCGTTCCACCAGGTTCCAGTAGGTCATGCACAGGACCGGAACGTTCCGGCCGGTGACCGCCGCGACGATGTCGAACAGGTCGTCGGTGGTGAAGCCGGCGGCCAGGGCCGCCGCGGTGGCCCGCTGGATCACCGGGCCGTCCATCACCGGGTCGCTGTAGGGCAGGCCCAGCTCGATGATGTCGACACCGGACTCGGCCATGGCCTGCGCCGCCGCCACCGTCGCGCGGGCGGACGGGAACCCCGCGGGCAGGTATCCGACCAGTGCCGCGCGCCCCTGGGCTCCGGCGTCGCGCAGCGCGGCGGTGAGCCGGTCCGTGGCACCGGTGTGCTGGTCCGTGCCGCCGTCGTGCCCGGTCACCCGTCGCTCCCCTGAAGTCCGAAGTAGCCGGCCGCGGTGCCCATGTCCTTGTCTCCCCGGCCGGACAGGCAGACGACCACCAGTGGTTCCCGGCCCAGCTCGGCGGCGAGCCGGGGCGCCAGCCGCAACGCGCCGGCCACCGCGTGCGCGGACTCGATCGCCGGGATGATGCCCTCGGTTCGGCTCAGCAGCCGGAAGGCTGCCATGGCCTCGTCGTCGGTCACCCGTTCGTAGTTCACCCGCCCCTGGTCGCGCAGCATCGCGTGTTCGGGCCCGACACCCGGGTAGTCCAGCCCCGCGGAGATGGAGTGGCTCTCCCGCGTCTGCCCGAACTCGTCCTGGAGCAGGTAGGTGCGCGCGCCGTGGAGCACCCCCACCGAGCCTCCGGTGATGGACGCGGCATGGCGGGGGGAGCCGTCGCCCGCGCCGCCGGCCTCCATGCCGTACAGCCGCACCGACTCGTCCTGCAGAAAGGGATGGAACGCGCCGATTGCGTTGGACCCCCCGCCGACGCAGGCCACGACCGCGTCCGGAAGCGCGCCGTGCGCGACGCGCATCTGCCGCCGGGTCTCCACTCCGATGACGCGGTGGAAGTCCCGGACCATCGCTGGGAACGGATGTGCGCCCGCCGCCGTGCCGAGCAGGTAGTGGGTGGTGCCGGCGTTCGTCACCCAGTCGCGCAGCGCCTCGTTGATCGCGTCCTTGAGCGTGCGGCTGCCGGTGTCGACCGGTACCACGGTCGCTCCGAGGACGGCCATCCTGGCCACGTTGAGCGCTTGGCGGCGGGTGTCCTCGGCGCCCATGTAGACGACGCACTCCAGCCCGAGCAGCGCCGCCGCGGTGGCGGTGGCCACGCCGTGCTGACCTGCCCCCGTCTCGGCGATCAGACGGCTCTTGCCCATGGAACGGGCCAGCAGAGCCTGGCCGAGCACATTGTTGATCTTGTGTGATCCGGTGTGGTTGAGATCCTCGCGCTTGAGCAGGATGCGCGCCCGGGTGCCGGCCGCGAGGCGGGTGGCCTCGGTGAGCAGGCTCGGCCGGCCCGCGTACCCCGTCAGGAGGCGGGCGAAGTCGGCGAGGAACGCGGGATCCGTGCGCGCGCCGTGGTAGGCCCGGACGTCGTCGGGCCCCCGTACCCCGGACTCCGCGACGCGGACCACATCGCCCGGGATCGCGTGTGCCAGCCTCGTGAGGATGCCGCGGTCGACGGCGAGCGTGGTCAGGTCGCGGGCGTTGACGCCGACGATCTGCGCCCCGGCGTCGACCGCCACGGCCAGCTCCGCCTCCGAGTGCACCTCGACCAGCGCCGCCAGGCCGCAGTCGGCCGCCTCGTTCAGCAGGCTCGTCAGCTCGCGCGGCTCGAGCGCGGCGACGATGAGCAGCACCAGATCCGCGCCATACGCGGCGGCCTCCACGACCTGGTACGGATGCACGACGAAGTCCTTGCGCAGCACCGGGACACCGACCCCTTCCCGGACAGCCGCGAGATCGTCGAGCGTCCCGCCGAAGAACCGCGGCTCGGTGAGAACGCTGATCGCGGCGGCTCCGCCCGTGGCATAGGCCGCCGCCAGCGCGGCCGGATCCGCGATCGGGGCCAGTGCGCCCCGTGCGGGGCTGTTGCGCTTCACCTCGGCGATCACCCGCACACCCTCGGGCGCGCGCAGCGACGTGATGATCTGAGCGCCCGACAGCCGCGTCGGTCGGTCCTCCGCCCGGCGCCGCAGGCCGGCGATGCCGACCTGCGCCATCCGCCGGGGAAGCTCGGCGCGCTGAGACGCCAGGATCTCCGCCAGGACGCTCATCGGTGCCGCCCCGGCGGTGGGAAGACTGGCGTGGGGGTGCGGTGTGCCTGGCGGAGTCTGCGGATCGACCCGGCACGCGGCGGTCGCGGCCCGGCGTCCGGCCGGCCACGGTGACCAACGGGTGTTGTCACGATCTCTCACTCCCGGACGCGTCGGTACGAGCAGCAGCCAGCAGGGCGGCGAGGTAACGGGAGGACGACTGGTAGTGCTCGATCCGGGTGCTCCGGTCGAACACGACTACGGGGACCGCGGCGCACTCGACGCGGGTCTCGGCGATCCTGGCCCGCACCGCGGCCAGGTACTCGTCCGAGGCGACGAGCCGCTCGGCACGCGCGGGCGCCACGCCCGCCGCGACGGCGCACCGCACGAGCACCTCGGCGTCTGCGACGTTCCCGCCGTGGACGAACCACTCCGCGAAGAGGTTCTCCTCGACATCGGCGCGTACCCGCCATCCGTACTCGCGCCCGGCCATCCAGAGCAGGCGGTGCGCGTGGACGGTGTTCACCGCGAGTGCCTTCTCGTTGTTGAACCGCACGCCGAGCCCCGCGCCGGCGGCGGTGACCTTCTCGCTCATGCGGCGGGCCCGGTCAGGCCCGTACTTACGGCCGAGGAAGTCCAGGACCGGGACGGGTCGTTCCGGATTCTCCCCGTCGATCTGATAGGGGTGAGCAAGAACCTCGATGCGCTCCTCGCCGTACTGGGCGGTCGCGGCACGGAGGTTGCGCACGGCGAGGTAGCACCATGGGCACGAGATGTCGGAGTACACGTCGATCCTCACCCGCCACCGCCTCGCTGCCCGGCGACCGGGCCGGCCAGATAGGACGCACGGGTGTTCACGGTGTGCGGGTCGAAGCCACCCTGACGGGCATAGGAGCGCGACAGCGCGTCGAGCTCTTCGGCCGGGATCACGTCCTCGACGGACTCGAACCCGTTCGGGGCGCGCTCGTCGACCATGTCGATCACCATTTCCGGTCCTCTTCTGCGGCCCGCCCCCTGCAGTTCCGCCATGGTGGGCCGACGCCGGCGGTCATAGGCCGCAAGTGCCTCGTCCAGGTCCGGATGTCCCGCCAGCGCGCCGGCGAGCGCCCGGCCGTCCACGATGGACTGGGTGGCGCCGTTGGATCCCATCGGGTGCATGGCGTGCGCGGCATCGCCGAGCAGGACGACCCGGCCGCTGGTCCAGCCCGGTAGCGGGTCGAGGTCCACCATGGGGTACTCCAGCGCCTGTTCTGCCGACAGGACCAGCCGGGGGATGTCGAGCCAGTCGTACGCCAGGTCGGCGAAGTCCTCGATGAACCGCCCGGGCTCGACCGGGCGGTTCCAGTCGGCCCGGTCGACCACTTCACCCTCCCGTGCCTGCCGGGCCACGGCCCAGTTCATCAGCACCGGATCCGCGGGCTGCAGCGGTCTGGACATGGGATAGACCACGGCACGGCGGCCACGGTCACCGGCGATGATCATCGTGCGGCCGTCGAGGAAGGGACGCGCCCACGCGGTGCCCCGCCAGACGACGAAACCGTTCCACCGCGGCCCGCCGTCGCGTGGGTGCATGGCGGCCCGGACCGCGGAGTGGATGCCGTCGGCGCCGATCAGCAGGTCCGCGTACCGGCGGGATGCGGTGGCGCCACGGTGTTCCACACCGATCGCCACCTCGCCGATCGGCGTGTTCTCGAAGTCGGTCACCCTCGCGTCCAGGACGACCGCATCGTGCCCGAGGCGCTCCCGGACGGCTTCGAGCAGCACACTGTGCAGCCGCCCTCTGGGAACCGACAGCTGGGGCCAGCGGTAACCGGCCGCGAGTCCTCTGGGCTCGTTCCAGATCAGCGAGCCGAAACGGTTGTAGTAGGAAAGGCTCCCGGTCATCACCGCGACCTCGGCGAGCCGTTCCAGCAGGCCGAGCTCGTCGAGCTCGCGCACGGCGTTGGGAAGGATGTTCAGGCCGACCCCGAGCGGTCGGATCCGGGGCACCGACTCCAGCAGGGTGACATCGGAGAATCCGGCTGCCCGCAGGCTCAGAGCCGCCGATAGCCCGCCTATCCCCGCCCCGGCGATGACGATTCTCACGTGGCGGCCCCGGCTGCCCGAGCACGGGTGTCCGGCCCGCTCATCTCCTTGGTGACCTGGGAGTTCTGCCTGGTCAGGACGATGATCTCGCGTAGCAGGTCGACGCTGGCGCCACCGCTGCCGACCGGGTAGAGCCGCAGATCCTCCTGATAGGCCTGCCGCGCGATGGTGAGGTGGCGTCCCCGGAAGACGAGCATGGTGCGCAGCACCCGGGCGAGCGCACGGGCGCTGGAGACCAGAGTGGGCGCTGCGCGGTCCGCGGTGCTGCGATCGTCGCCGTAGGCGTCGATCACAGCTGTGACCAGCGATGAGGTGCCGACCCAGGCCGTGTGTAGTTCCCGCCATCGCGGCAGGCTGTAGGGCACCGAATGGTCGAGGAAGTCCAGATAGTTCCGCTCCCCGCGGTCGGAGGCCCACACCGCCTCGTCGACCAGCCACAACGGAACCTGCGCCGCGGCGGGCCCCAGGTACTTCCGCCCGTCCACTTCCACGTCCTCGAAATAGGGGCGCAGTGTGCGGGCGAAGAACTGTGGGCTCACGTGTTCGCCGACCAGTTTGATCGCCTCAACCATCGGCTGCAACTCCCGGTCAAGCGCGTCCGCCAGCACCGCGAACTTCGGATCGGCGGGCTCCACGTCACGGAGAATGTGGCACATCTCCAGCGCCGCACGCAGGTGGGGAAAAACGATGCGCACGGCGTTCTGCAGATGGTTCTCCTGGGCGTCTCCCGTGTACATGCGCTGCCGCTCGCCGAGCGGGTTCCAGGTGCAGTAGTGATGCACGATGTCCCTGGGGACGAGATCGGTCCTGTTTCCGAGTTCGACCAGGAGCGGGCCCACCTCGGGGACCAGCCCGACCGGTTCGTGGCCGTGCCGCTTGATCGATCCGAGGAAGAGGCCGACGTCCCGCATGGCCGCCAGGCAGTCGTCCATGTCGAGGTCCGCCAGTCCGCGTGCGTCCGGCAGGAGGTCGCGCAGCGATCCGACCAGGCTCGTGACGTCGGCACGCCGGTTCATCTCAGGAAGCCGGCCGCACACCTCGTCGGCACCGAGCGGATCAATGGCGCGTACATGCTCGATCTGTATGTCGTTTCCGTGAAGTAAGGAGCCACGGAAAAACATCGTTGCCTCCAGGATGTTCTGGGGAACAGCAGCGAGGCGAGCCAGAAAAGTGGCATGGAAAGGCCCGCACCTGCCGACGCCCGGATTACGGTTGCCCGCCGGGCGCCCTTTTTTCCGGGGTCGTCGTGAGTACCACGTGAACGTTGGTCGAGGAAACACCCTGGCCGTTGACCGCCGCGACGACGGGCGTTCCCCGGTCCGGCAGCCTGGTCAGGATGGTCGGCACGGCGAGGGGAACACGGTCCCAGTCGACCGCCGGGTGGGGAGTGGTGAAGTGGAGGCTGGCGGGAACGGCTCCGTGCTCCAGGCACAGCACGGTCTTGATGAGCCCGGCGACGCCGCCCGCGGCCTCGGCGTGGCCAATGTTGGACTTGAGCGAGCCGACCAGGCAGGGTCGGCCGGCCGGGCGCCCCTGCCCCAGCACGGCGGTGAGCGCGCGCAGCTCCGCCACGTCGATCCGGGTGCCGGTGCCGTGCGCCTCGACATAGTCGACCTCGGCGGGCGCGATCCCGGCGTCCAGGTAGGCACGACGCATCGCTTCGGCCTGGCCCTTCTCCGAGGGGTGCAGCAGCGTCTCCTTGTCCCGGCCGTCATTGGTGACTGCGCTGCCGGCGATGACGGCGCGCACACGGTCGCCGTCCAACAGCGCGCGGACCAGCGGCTTGAGCAGCACCACGCCGGCCCCCTCGGCCCGCACGAAGCCGTCGGCGGACGCGTCGCCGAACTTGCACCGCCCGTCGGGGGAGAGCACCCCGCCGCGACCGAGCATGACACCGGCCTGCCGGCCCGACAGCAGGCTGACGCCGCCGGCAAGGGCCAGCTCCGCGTCCCCCGCGCGCAGGCTGCGGCAGGCCAGGTGGACCGCCACCAGGGAGGACGCCTGCGCCGCGTCCACAGTGACGGAGGGCCCTCGGAGATCGAACGTGTGACTCACCCGCCCGGAGAGAAGGCCGCGCTGGTGGGAGCCCACGAAGTCACCCAGGTCGAGCCCGGCGGACCGGGACCGGAGATCCCAGAAGTCCGAGGCGGACTGCCCGACACAGACGGCTGTGGGGCTCCCGGCGATGCCGGCCGGGTCGAGGCCGGCGTCCGCGATGGCGTCGTGCACGACCCGCAGCAGCACGTGCTGCTGGGGATCCATCCGGGCCGCCTCGTCGGGATCGATACCGAAACGGGTCAGGTCGGAACAGCCGGCGCCGTCGATGTGCCCGGCCCGCCGCAGACCGGTCCCGGACCGGGCCGGCCCGACCGCATCGCGCGCCTCGGCCAGCAGACGCCACAGCTCCCGCGGACCACGGGCGGACGGCAGCTCACAGCCCATGCCGATGACGGCAACCGCGCTCTCCCGTCCTTCGACGGTGACCGAGCCCTCCCGCCTCTCCCCGGGACGCTCAACTGCCATGGTCGGCTCTGACCGGATCCGGCGTCCCGGCGCCGTTCGAGCTGGCGGCCGCCCATATTTTCCAGGGCTGGGCGGCGACCCACTCGTTGATCGGGGTGAGGCGGATGCCCAGGACACGCTCGACCTCGTCGTGGTCGGCGACGAAGAGCTCGGCGTCACCGCCGGTGCAGGCCCACCGGTAGATTCCCGCCACGCCTGCCGCGGCAGGCGTGGCGAGCACCGTCCGCAGCCCCGTCTCGAAGTCGTTCACCTCCAGCGGAACGTAGGCGACGTCCCTGCCGAGCACGGCGGCGAACACCTGTGCCAGCTCTCCTCCCGTCACCGTGTCGGGGCCGCCCAACGACAGCACCGTTCCCTCGAGCCCCTCACCGCGCAGGGCCGCGAGGGTGGCCGTGGCCAGGTCCGCGTGCGAGAGCCAGGAGACCCTGCGCCCCTCGGGCAGCGGATAGGCCAGCACCCCGTCGTTGATCAGCGCGGGCCCGTTCCACGGGCTGAACAGGTTGTCCAGGTACACCGGCGGGCGCAGCACGACCGTCGGCAGATCACCGTCCGCCAGCACGGCCTCGGCGGCGCGGCGGGTCTCATAGGCCGCGTACGGGGTGACCTGCCCCGGCAACGGGGTGTTGGTGTTGTAGACCAGTCGGGTCACGCCCGCCTCACGCGCGGCGGCGGCCACATTGCGCGCATAGGTCTGGACCAGGTCCACGTCGTAGACCAGCGGCAGCACCACGGATGCGTGCGTGACGCCGACAAAGGCCTTGCGGACGTCGTCGAGCTCGGCGAGGTCGCCCAGAACGGTCGGAAGCTCTGGTGCGCCGGGGACCGGTGCACCAGAGCCCCGGGCGAACCCGCGGACATCGAGGCCCTCGGCGAGCAGGGCTCGGGCCACGGCGTCTCCCTGGAAGCCACGCGCTCCGATCACCAGATATGTGCGGTCCTCTGACATGGTTTCTCGCCCTTTCGTCGCTGTGCTGTCGTGGGCCGGCGACGGCCGCGGACGCACCGGTCGCTGTGTCGTGATGCAGCCCCCAGGGGGCTCAGCTCTCCCTGTCGCCTGGTGCGGCCATCGACACCGGTGGCCTTTCCCGGGTCGGCTCCTGCTGTGGTCTCGCCGTCCGTGGCACCGCCGCGTAGAGGGCGGACAGCAGCGCGATGGCGGAGGCGACGATGAACGCGACGGCGAATCCACTGGTGAGCGCCGCGGGATCGTCCGGGCCGCCCTCGGCGGAGACGCGCGCGCTGGCGATACCGCTCAGCACGGCCAGACCGATGACCGAGCCGAACTGCTGACTGGTGTTGATCAGCCCGGAGGCGAGGCCGATCTCCTCCGGCCCGGCGTCCGCGGTCGCCGCGACGTTCGTGGTGATGGCAACCAGCGGAAGGCCGACCCCGAGGATCAGGCTGGGCAGGAGGATGTCCCCGGTGAACGAGCCATCGGGAGACAGCAGCGACAGCCACGCCATGCCGACGGCCACGAGCACATAGCCCGCGGTCATCGCCGGCCGGAGCCCGAGGCCGCCGATCAGCCGGTCCGCGTTGGAAGCCACCAGAATGACCACGACGCACAACGGGAGCAGCGCGCTGCCGCCCGCGACCGGTGAGTAACCGAGAACATCCTGCAGATACACACTGACGAGGAAGAACATCGGAAAGAGCACGACCTGCCCGAGCGCAGAGAGGAGGTTCGCCCGGCGTAGGACCGGCCTCCGCACGACCGCGGCCGGAACCAGGGGAACGCGCACCCTGCCCTCCAGCCAGACGAAGACCGCCAGGAGAACCACCGCCGTCACGCCGGGTACGAGGGTCCGCGGCGAGGTCCAGCCGGCCACCCCCGTGTTCACCAGGCTGTAGGCGAGCAGCGCGAGCCCCGAGGTGACGGACAGCGCGCCACCGAGGTCGAAGCCGAGGCGTGCCGACGGACGCGTGTCCGGCGCCAGCGCCCGAAGAGCCGACCCGACGAGCACGAGGCCGGCGACCACGTTCAACCCGAACGTGGACCGCCAGGTCAACCAGCTCGTGAGCACGCCGCCGAGCACGGTTCCCGCGGCGCCGCCCGCGCCGGCCATCGCCGCGAACACGCCCAGCGCCCGATGACGGTCGGGGCCGTCCGGGAACAGGCTGAGCAGCAGGGCGAACGCCGCGGCCGCCGCCAGAGCCGCACCGGCACCCTGCACCGCACGGGCGGCGATCAGCCACGAGGCCGTCTGCGCCACCGCGCCGGTCAGCGACGCGGCGACCAGGACGGCCAGACCCGTGAGGAACAGCCGCCTGCGCCCGAACAGGTCCGCCAGACGACCACTGAGCAGCAACAGCCCGCCGAACGTCACCAGATAGGCGTTGGCCACCCAGGACAGAGTCGCCGCCGAGACGTCGAACTCGTCCCCGATCGACGGCGCCGCGACATTTATGATCGCCGTGTCCAGAATCAGGAGGAACTGGGTGCCGGCGAGCAGCGTCAGGGCGCTACGGGCAGATTTTTCCAAAAGGTATCACCTGTTTCGGCTAGCTCGTCAGCGCTGGCCCGGCGGGAAGGTCATAGCCCTGCATGCACCTCTCGACGAGCTGCTCCAGAAGTTCCGGCCGGCTGTCGCGCAGAATCATCGGAAAATAGACGTGCGGCGCGCCGTGGTAAAAGCGTTCGTACTGCTCGTGCCGGCCGGCGAACTCCGAGCCGAGCGCATCCCACGCGAGCTTCAGGAGCTTGATCCGCCGTTCGGCAGGATGCCCCGGCGAACGCACGTACTTCGCGATCAGGCCGCCCATCTCGGGGTGACGCAGGTCGAGGCCGGACGCGGGGAGCTGGATGAGCCCGCCACCGGCAAGGAGCTTGACCTCCTGGACGATCTTCGGGTAGATCTCGCCGGCCATGGCCCGGTGTGCGGATGCGATCTCGTTGTTGATCCGTACCCCGCTGCCCCCCGGTACGGGTTCCCAGGCCGCCTCGGCGGCGAGGACCATCGACCTCGCGACGGTCAGCCAGCCGAGGATCTTCCCGATCTGGTTCTGCACCGGCGGCAGCTCATAGGTGTTGTTCGCCTTCGCGATGAGGATGGCGAGCCCGGACAGGAACTCGAGCTTCGTCCAGAACCGTGTCGCCGCCTGATGCACGAAGTTCGCGTAGGCCGCCGTGCCCCACCACTGCAGCAGCGCGGCACGGGTGTCCCGGTACACCAGCACGCGGTCCCAGGGGACGAAGACGTCGTCGCACACCAGTAACGCGTCGTTCTCGTCGAACCGGGAGGACAGCGGATTGTCGAACACGCTTCGCGCCGAAGCCTCGTACGAGGCACGAGAGACGAGCTTCAGCCCCGGCGTGTCGATCGGCACGGAGAACGACAGCGCGTAGTCCACGTCCTGCGGGGGCAACGGCTCGATGGTGCCGACGATGATCTCGTTTCCGAAGACCGCCGCGGTGCCTATCATCTTGGCGCCACGGACCACGATCCCGCCGTCGAGCTCCTTCACCGCCCGGACGTAGAGGTCGTCCTCCTCCTGCTCGGAGGCGGACCTCGTCCGGTCGATCTGCGGGTTCGTGATGGTGAACGCCTGGTACAGGTCGCCGCCGGCCATCCGGCGGTGGTAGGCACCGAGGTTCTGCCGGCCGTCGAAGGACTCGCCCGCGAACACCTCGGGGACAGCCAGGAACCCGGCGATGCCGCCGGCCATGTAGTCGGGCGAGCGCCCGAGGTATCCGAAGCTCGCTTCGGCCCAGACCTTGTACGCCTTGCGCCGGGCGACCAGGTCCTCGTAGTTCTCCGGAATCCGGTACGCCCGGTGTTCTCTGGTGCTTCCGTCGTCGCCGCGCACGGTCAGGACGTCGACGAGTCCCGGATCGTGGGTCAGATCGTAGAGTTCGGCGATCGAGCGCGCCGTGTTCTGGAAGGCCGGGTGGTTCGTGACGTCCCTGACGAGTTCGCCGTCAAGCCACACCTGACGGCCGTCGCGCAGGGAATCAAGATACTGGCTTCCGGTACGGGTCATGTTGCCTCTCTCGCTGCGATGACCAGTTCTGCGGTGATCCGCGTGGCAGACAGGGAATCGTCGGGGCGCGGCGGGGCCCGGGAGGCTGTCCCGCCGCCTGGAGATCACCCGGTTGCGCCCACGAGACGGGCCCGTCGGGTGTCGTAGGGAGACCTGGTGTTGACGCTGCCGCGGTCGAAGGCGGCCAGTTCGGCGTATCGATCGCATATCGCGCGCAGTTCGGCGGTGGGCAGCACGTCGTCGACGGTGGCGAATCCCTCTGGTGCGCGGCGGGCGACCAGGTCGATAACCGCCTCCGGACCCATCGCCCGATTGGCGATCTGGACCTGCGTGGCCACCGGGCGCCGATGTCGTTCGTAGGCTGTC
>NZ_CASGGV010000352.1:0-22196 GCF_949319125.1 Frankia sp. Hr75.2
TGACAGCATCCTCGCGATACGTCTTGTTGCGCGCGCGTCACAACGACAGCACACTTTCACGTTGCGGGACGTCTTCGAGCAGCGAACCGTCGCGAAGCTGTCTCAGAAGATCATCAAAGAAGTCGAGGCCAAGGCGATTTCGACAAGCATGGTCGCTGTGCCCGCCTCTCCGACTCTCGAGAGACTACGTGAGTCGCGCGACGATCCGAACTCATGGATCTTGACCGAGACCGCCGTTCTCCCCGTCTCGTTATCGCACGACGCGCTACTCGCCGCATACGCTTCGCTCGTTCAAGAACATGACCTGCTTCGCTTGTCGGTTCAGACGGTAAGTCGTCGACTGTGGCTCACTTGGGTAACCCCTATGACAACCATCGCACCAACTCTCTCCAGAGTGCATGTCGCAGGGGCCTCGCCCTCCACGAAGCTGACAGATCTTCGGACGATGGCCAGCCAAATGATTGATGTCACCAATGCACGGCCGTCGGGCCTCGCATACGCAAGCAGCTCGACACAGACCTACATTGCGCTTGCAGTACATGCTGCCGTGGCCGATCGATACACCGTGCACCAGCTACTGGAGGCCCTCCGCGCGCTCACTGATGAGAACGCCAACAAGAGCATGCTATCAGCGCCGTCCGTCGCAGCGACCTTGACTGAAGTCGCCGATATCGCTGCGGCTCTCAAAATGGATCAGATCGAGAACCCGATTGAGCTGATCGAGCGCACGGATTCACTCGACGAGGGACTGTACTCGGCCGACAGAACTCAGGTCATACACTGGGACGGCTCTCGCACCGATGCCACCGTGCGCGAGACCATCCGACGAGCACTGCACGCGACTGGGTACGGATCGCGACTCGGCGGTGTCGTAGATCACGAAGCTCCTCTTCTGTCAGATGCTGCCCTGGGGCCGCTTGGCCCGATGACGGTAACCGTTCCCGTGCCTATCGAGCAGGAAACTTGGCACCCAGATCCTGAGTTCGCATTGGCACGCTATGGCAGTAGCTCGGGTAGGCGTCTCCTAGCTGGCATACCGATCGCGCCGATACTTATCAGCCGATCCTATTCCGCCGATGCAGAATCCTTGGCGATCGAACCGACCGAGGCAGCGTACCGCGCGGTGATCCGATACAGGGTGGATGCCTGCAGCACTATTCTGACGGTCATCGGATTTGCCCGTGCCGTGATCCTGGCGTTCGAGAACGTGCTGCGCAAAGTCGGCGACAATGCCGATCGGCGAGTCTGGCGCCCGTAGTTAGCCTCGATCTTTCAGACGACCGCGCACCAGATCTGGTTCTGCGTGAAGTCGTGCAGGGGCAGGTTCGCCAGGCCGGTGTCCTTGGCGCCGCGGATCCGGTCCTCGCAGCGGGCCCGGCGGCGGTGGCGGAGTTCCAGGACGGCGAGCTGGCCTCGGGGGCTGTTCGTCGCGAACGCGGTAATCCGGTTGCCGTCGACGTCGGTGATACGTAGCTGGGCGCCGGGGTGCGGGCGTTCGCGGCGGAGGATGACCCCCATACCCGGCGGCCAGCCGGACAGGTCGAGCAGCCCGGCCAGTTCCGCGACCCACGCCCCGGGGCGGGGGTGGTCGTCGGCGTCGTAGGCCGGGGTCCAGGCCTGTTCCGGGAGTGCGGCGATCTTTTCGGCGTGGTCGTCGGTGAGGGTGAACCCGACTGAGTAGGCCACCCGGCGCTGGTGCAGCCAGGCGACGAACTCGTGGTGCCTCCGCCGCCGTCGGTGCGGATCAGGACCTTGCGGGAACGGCGCAGCCGTCGGGGTAGCTGAGCCAGCGCGGCCGTGGCCACGGTGATGTGGTCGGCCGCGGTGTTCGAGCCGGCGTTTCCCCGGCAGAGCAGCACCGCGGCGGGTTCCCCGGTCCCGTCCGGGCCGTGGTCGATGAACGCCCACAGAGGATGGAACCCGAACCCGCGCTTGAACGTCGGTTTCGCCTGTTCCTTCTCGGAATGGGCGGTGACCAGGGTGGCGTCCCGGGCGAGGCTGGCTTCGTCGAGGGCGCGGGCGTCGCCTTTGACCGCGACGAAGACTCTGCTGCGTAATTCGGCTGGGTGTCGTGGGTGCGGCATTGATCTCTTCTGTGGTCCGGGTCGTCTCGCTGGCCGCGGGAGGCGGGGCACATGTCGTTGCAGCCGAAGGGGCTGCCCGAGATCCCGGCGCAGACTGTGACGGTCGCGCGGGCGGCGTTTCCGCGGGGGACGTTGGCGATGCGGCTGCGGGATCGCCTCGCCGAGGTGTTCGCCGATGAGCCGTTCACCGGCGCGTTCGGGATCAGGGGGGCGCCGGGTCTGCCGCCGGCGGTGTTGTCGCTGGTCACGGCGCTGCAGTTCACCGAGAACCTGACCGACCGGCAGGCCGCGGGTATGGCGGTCCGTGCGATCGACTGGAAGTACGCCCTCGGCGCGGAGCTGACCGATACCGGGTTCGACTCGACCGTGCTGTCCCGGTTCCGGACCCGGCTGGCCGACCACGATCTGGAACGGGTGGTCTTCGACCGGCTCGTGGAGGCCTGCCGTGAGCGGGGCCTGATCGGCGGTGGTGGCAGAGC
This sequence comes from Frankia sp. Hr75.2, assembly GCF_949319125.1. NCBI lineage: Bacteria > Bacillati > Actinomycetota > Actinomycetes > Frankiales > Frankiaceae > Frankia > Frankia sp. Hr75.2. Next base: position 2,564 of record NZ_CASGGV010000352.1, read on the forward strand.
GCGCACCGATTCCACCCATGTGATCAGCGCGGTGCGGGACCTGAACCGGACCGAGCTCGCCAGGGAGAGCGTGCGGGCGGCGTTAGAGGCCCACGCGGTCGTGGCCCCGGACTGGCTGGCCGACACCCTGAACATCGACGAGTTGGCGTATCGCTACGGCGAGCGGGTCAACGGGTGGACGATGCCGTCATCGACGACGGCCCGGGACCGTCTTGCCGCGGTGTTCGGGCAGGACGCGCTCGCCCTGTGCCGGGCAGTCGCCGCTCCCCGGCCAGGTTCTCGATCACATACGACGCGACCACGTCACGCACCCGATCAGCGTTCCGCACATACCCGTTCAGTAGCCGCTGCATCTTCTGCGGACCCGCCTGACCGGTGAACTCCGCGAGGGTCCACCCGTTCTTCCGCTCCGCGCGGGACAACAACCCGGCCACATACGCCCGCGCCTGCACCCGCGGCTGCTCCGACACGAAACACGGATCGACTCGCACCAGCAACTCCTCCAAACCAGCCTCCCATACCGCCACGTCCAAACCGGATACACTCCGCTCCGCGGCCACCGCGGATTCATCGTCTATTCTCACAAACTACGGAGAATCACACGGTGGCCGCACCCGTTCGGACGCCACGCCGCCACTCCATGCAGAGACCACATGCCGGCCACTGTCACTGGAGTATTAGGTGATGGAGGCGGCGTCGTGCAGGCTGTCGAACAGGGCCGCGCGGCGCATATAGGCGCGCGCGCTATCGAGGTTCTCGGCCGTGCAGCGCAACTGATCGAGGTTCTGTCGCCGCACGGCGGGGTCGCGTTCCTCCAGCATTCGCTTGTTGGCGATTGTCTGGGCTTGTACGTAGTTCAGCGCGGCGTGACGGCGCTGGCGGCTGTAGAGGTCGAGCAGATCGTCACCGTCCCGACCGTGGATCACCTGGGGGAGCTTCTCCGCAAGGTTGATGGCATCATGGATGCCGCCGTTCATGCCCATGCCGCCGATCGGGTTGTTGACGTGCGCGCTGTCTCCGGCCAACAAGATGCGGCCTTTATGGAAGGTCCCGGCCACGCGCTGATTGACCCTGTAGACCCTGGCGTACTCGACGTGGTAGGGGTCCGCCTTGGGGAAGAACTTCTGCAGCCGCCGCTCGACACGCGCTGCCGACAGTGCGGTGGTGTCGTCCTCGTTCTGGCCGATCGGCAGGATCAGCCGCCAGAGTCCTTCGGGCGTCTCCCCGCGCACCTTGAACAGGTTGGCCCACTCGTAGGGGTCGGAGAAGTAGTTGCGCAGTGACAGATTCGACTTCACGGTCTTGAAGTCGAATCTGGTCGCGATCTTGATGAACCGCTCCGGATACGTGAACCCTTCGAACTCGATGCCGGCGAGCTTGCGCACTGTTGACCGGCCGCCGTCGCAGCCGATGACATAGGCCGCCGTCATGCGCCCCGTGCCCGCGGGGGAGGCGTACTCCACCTCGATGCCGTTCGCGGCCACGGTGAGGCCGGTGAGGGCGTGGGAGAACCGCATGTCGAAGTCGGATCCGTTGGCGTATTCCTCGGCGATGGAAGCGGTCAGTTTGTATTGCTCGTACTGCAGCACATAGGGAAACCGGATCTCGTCTTTGAGCCGGGCGAGATCGAACTCCGCCACCAACTCGCCGGTCGGCCGGTCATGGAAGCGATAGGTGCTCGAAACCAGGCTGTGCGGCGTGATCTTCTCGGTGATGCCCAATTCGTCAAGCATCTCCAGAGTGCTCGGATGAATGGTCGCGGCGCGCTGATCCTTCACCGGTACGGGCTCCGACTCGAGCACGGTGACCGGGATGCCCTGCCGGTTCAGCGCCAGTGCGCACACCATTCCGACCGGGCCGGCGCCGACGATGACGACCCGGGTGCTGCTCTGCGACGAAATCATGGCTCAGGCGAGCGATCCTGTGCGTCGCCCGACCACCATTCCCGCAGTCAGGCCGGCGCCCGTCGGGTAGTTCCCGCTGAAGAGGCCCCCGAGCGCTTCACCGCACGCGAAGAGCCCGGGGATGGGCGCACCTGACGGATCGAGCACCCGGCCGTTGATGTCGCCGCGAAGCCCTCCAAAGGTGAAACTGATTCCACACGTCACCGGATATGCATAATAGGGCGGCGTCTCTATCGCCGATGCCCAATTACTCTTGATCGGTTCCACCGTCGCGCTGCGGCCGTCCTTGATCGTTGGATCGAGCGGACGGCTGGTGTCGATCGATGAGTTGAAATCGCGGACCGTCCGCGCGAACGCGTCGACGTCGACGTCTATGGCTGCGGCGAGCTCTTCGACGCTGTTGGCGACGACCGGGATGATCCCGGGCATTTCATACTCGTACACGTTGAGCATCGATCGCGAGTTCGCGTCGAAGATCTGAAACGCCACCGAACCCGGCTGTTCGAGGATCACCTTGCCGTACTTCGCGTACGTATAGTTGCGAAAGTCTGCACCCTCGTCGAGGAATCGTCGACCCCAGGCGTTGACAATGATGCCAAGCGGATAGCCGTACCGGCTGAGTCGGTTCGTCAACATACGGTTGCTCTCGTTCTCGGGATATGACGCGTCCCACGGCACGCTATGACACGTTGACCAGTCGCCTCCACGATCTGCACCAATATCCAAGGCCGCGCCGATCAGGTCACCGGTGTTGTACGGCGTGCCACGCACCTTCGCGTGCTGCCACCCGTCTCCCAGGTAGCGTTGCCGCCATTGCGCGTTCGCCTCGAAACCGCCGCTGGCGATCACCACCGACTCCGCCGGAAACTCCTGATCGCCCGCGCGAACACCGACGACCGAGCCGCCGTTGGTCATCAGCCCCGTGACCGGGCAACCGTAGCGCATCTCGACCCCGAGCCGCGAGGCGACGCGTTCATGGTCTGATATCAGCCCAGGGCCCGCGTCGACGTTGCACACGTGCGTTCCACCCCAGAACACGAAGGTTCCATCGGCGTTCTCGTGAGCCTGCCGCTCGTACATCAGCCGGAATCGCAACCCCAGTTCGTGCAGCCAGCGGACCGCGTCGCGCGAGCCTTCGACGACAGCCGCGGCAAGTTCCTTATCGTCACGTCCCTCGGTGATCCGGTCCAGGTCGGCCAGGAACTCTGCCGCCGAGTACGGCGGAACTTCGGTACGCACGTGACGCTCATCGGGCTCAAGGATATCGAGCAGATCGCCGAGCCCGGCGTGCACCATCCGGGTCGCACCGAGCGTGTAGTAGCTGTTCCCCCCGGCCAGCGCCCGCGGTGCCTTCTCCAACAGCAACACGCGTCGCCCGCGCTCGGCCGCCGCGTGAGCCGTGCAGTACCCGGCGTTACCCCCGCCGACCACAACAACATCCGCGTTGTGCATAACCACCTCGTTGCCGTATCCGACCCGAGAACAACTCACGTTGAGCGATGCCGCTCGACGCGTTCCTAGTTCTGCTCGCGCTGCAGTCGCTTGCTGACCTTGCCGACCGCGGTGTACGGGAACTCGTCGACCACCTCCACGAAATCGGGAAGCTTGAATGTCGCGAGGCCCCACTCCTGCAGGAACCGACGCAGCTTGCTCAAGGTGAGATCGGCCACGTCCTCCGGCGACCGGGGGATCAGGTACGCCTTGATGCGCTCGCCGAGCACCTCGTCATCGATGCCGATCACGGAGGCGTTGTGCACGCCGCCGTGGGCGAGGAACGCGTTCTCCAGCTCCTCGGGCGCGATCTTCTCGCCGCCACGGTTGATCTGGTCCTTCGACCGGCCCACGACCCTCATGAACCCACGCTCGTCCCGCTCGACTATGTCACCGGTGCGGTAGAAGCCATCGCTGGTGAACGCCAGGGCATTCTGCTCGGGGTTGCGATAGTAGCCGCGGATTACCGACGGCCCCCGCGTCAGCAGGTGACCGGGCGCCCCGGGCGGCACGTCGTTTCCCTCGTCGTCTATGACCCGGATCTCGTCGGCCTCCGAGGCCGGCCGGCCCTGGTATCGCACGCTGGTCTCCCGATCGACGTCCGGAGGGTTGCTGACGACCAGGCCTTCGCCCATCCCGAAGCTCTGAGACAGCTCCATGCCGAGCTCCGGCTCGACCCGCCGCGCCACCTCCTCGCTCAGCTTCGCACCCCCGCACATGATCACCTGCATGCTGGAGAGATCGTAGGCGTCGCGCAGCGAGGAGTTCAGCCAGGCCAGCAGGATCGGGGGCACCAACGTCACGCGGTTCGCGCGGTGCTTCTCGATCAGCGGGAACGCCGCATCGGGGCTGCCGTTCGGCGCGATCACGATCGTTGCGCCCACGCTGAACGCGCCGAGGAAGCCGGGCGAACGCGTCGACATACTGTGACAGATCGGCATGACCAGCAGATGCACCGTCCGCTCGGTGATGCCCCGTTCCCCGACGCTTCTGCGCAACGCATAGCCGTACGTGTGATGAGTATGCGGCATCAGCTTCGGAACGCCCGTCGTGCCGCCCGACATCTGCAGCAGCGCGACGTCCTGCGGGCTGCATCGCCGCACGTGCTCGAGCGATCCTTTCGAAAGCAGCGCGTCGTACTCGGCGCCGCCGCCGCCGCGATCGAGGATCACTGTGTGCTCCAGATGGGCCCAACGGCCCTTCAGGTCGGCAGCCAACGCAGCGAGATCGGTGCCGCTGTCCGATGCGACGGTGATGTAGGTACGCGCCTCGGCAATCTCGATGAAGTGTTCGATCTCCGCGCGACGGTGCGCGATGGGCGCGACCACGGGAATCACGCCGAGCTCCCACAGGGCGAAGACGAACGCGATGTACTCGTAGGTATTGGGCAGATGCACGACCACTCGGTCGCCACGGCCCAGCCCCAGATCCTGCAGACCGGCCGCGAGACGCAGGACTTCATCCGTGAGTTGCCTATAGCTCAGCCGGGTGTCGCGGTCGATGACCGCGAGCTTGTCGGGATAGCGTTCCGCCGCGGCAAAAAGCAACTCCGGAAGCGTCTGATCGTGCCAGTATCCCTTTGCGAGGTACTGGGCCACGGACTTTGGCGGATAGGGTACGACGCCGTCAAGGGTCAGCGGTTGGATGCTCATCGGTCTTCCTCGGGTGTCGGCGTCTCGTGTCCTGGCGGCATCGGCGCCGCGTGAAGCTGCCGATGCCGATCCGGTCGTCGAAGAGCGAGTTCACGCAAGAGGTTCAGGCTGTCATCCGTTGTCGAATCGTGTTCAGCCCAGGCTCAGCACGGTTTCGAGGCCGATCGTCACCCCGGGGAGACCTGGGACGGCGCGGAGCGCGGCGAGCACTCCGGGCATGAGGGACTCGCGTGTGACGGAGTCGTAACGCAGCCTCAGGATCTCGCCCTCGGATCCGAACAGCACCTCTTGTGAAGACATGAAACCGCGTACACGCACCGCGTGGACGTTGACTTCCTCGATCCGCCCGCCGCGCGTTCCATGCGGGTCGCGAGAGGTGGCATCGGGCGAGGGAGCGGAACCTGCTTTCGCGCGAGCGCGAGCGATCAGTTCGGCCGTGTGCTGTGCCGTACCCGATGGCGCGTCCACCTTATCGGGATGGTGCATCTCGATGATCTCGACAGACTCGAAGAGCGGGGCAGCCTTCGCCGCGAACTGCGTCAAGAGCACCGCGCCCACCGAGAAGTTCGGGACGACGAAAACGTTGACTTCATCACGTTCGATGAGTGCGGCGCGAATTTGCTGGACAGCGTCTTCATCGAAGCCGGATGTTCCCACCACGACGTGAATCCCCTGCTCGATGCACCATTGGACCTGCTCGTGTGCCACGCCCGGCGGGGAGAACACGAGCACGACATCGGCCTTCTTTTCGACGATCTCTCGCAGGTTATCATCGACATCGATCTCGGCGACCACGCTCATGTCGGAAGTGGCCTCGATTGCACGAACCGATGCCTCACCCATGCGCCCGCGTGCTCCCAGCACAGCAACTTGAGTCATGAGGGAAGGTTAACCTAAGTCATTCGACCGACACAAGGCTATCTGCGGTGAGCTGTCAGGGAGCGGAGCGGAGCGGTCGCCGGGCAGAGGTGGTCCGTCTTGGTTGAATCGCTGTGTGGCGGCTCCAGTGAAGTGGCGGTCGGTCGTCGGGGACGCTTCGGCCGTCGGGTTTGATTGGCGGCGTTTGCGCTGGTGGCGGAGCTGTTCAGCTCGGGTGAGAGGCTCGGTCCCTGAATTTGCGCAGGCTGGAATGGCCACTGGCGGGGTGGCAACCACGCGTTCATCGCCAGCAGCCCCCTGGGCGCCGCCAACGTCGACAAGCTCCAATGAGGCAGCACAGATCATCGCCGAGCTTTGTGAGCCGCGGACGCCGTGTGGCTCGAGTCTGCCGTGAGCGCACCCAACATCTCTCTGCCTCTGCCATCGCCGCCGCGATGGGCAAGGCCGACATGGCGACGCTGCTGCGCACCATCACCCAGACCTCCGCTCAGCCCGCCCCGTCCAGGGCTGCCGCCTCGTGATGCACCTGCAGATCGGCTTGGACCTTGCTGCCGAGTACGGTGCGTAGCATCAGGTTCGTTCCTTCCCAGCCGACTGCCGCACACCGCCGTGCGTTACTCGCCTGTGGCAGCTCTCGCGACTTCGTGGCTGGCAATGAAGTCGCGCAGCGACTTGGGCCGCAGGTCGGTCCAAGTCTGGTCGATCCAGTCGAGCACCTCCTGCCTGGGTCTGCCGTCCGGCTCGCCGTAGACGATGGTCCAGCCGCCGGGCACCGGCTTGAACGTGGGCCAGAGCGAGTACTGCTCCTCATGGTTGATGAGCGCGTAGAACGTGCCATCCTCGTCGTCGAACGGGTTCTTCGCCATCGCGTGTTCTCCTTCTGCCGGTGGGACGGGCCGTCAGCTGCCCGTCGCCATGTGGGATCTGTGCGTGGGGACCGCGGCCTCGAGAATCTCGCCGGCGCGCACGGCCAGGGTCGACAGCAGCGACGAGCTGAGGCCGTGGCTGTGCTGGACACCCCCGCTGAGGAAGATGCGGCCCTCCAGCCCCGGCACGCGCAGGCTGTAGTCGCGCGCCACGAGCGACTCGTCCCCGTCGAGCGCGGCCTCGAGGTCGATGCCGTCGCCGAGCAGGCCGCGCGGGTCTGACGGGCGGAAGCCGGTGGCGAAGACCACCGCGTCGACCTCGAGCGGCGTGCGCGCACGGGCCCCGAGGTCGCGCAGCGCGACGACGACACCCCCCGGGCCCTCGCGCAGGCTTTCGACCTCGGTGACGCGGTGCACGAACAGGCGCCGCACGCCGCGCAGCTTCTCGTCGTACTCCCGTCGGTAGAGGTCGTCGATGAGCTCGGCGTCGACAGCGGCGTAGTTCGTCGACCAGTGCCGCCGCAGCAGCTGCTGTTTGACGTCGGGCGGAGCGGTGTAGTACTCCCCGACGGAGGCGGGGTCGAAGATGCGGTTCGCATACGGGGTGTTGTCGGAGGGCACATAGCCGAAGCTGCGGATGGAGGCGTGTACCTCCGCCGCCGGGTAGGTGTCATGCAGGTAGGCGGCAACCTCTGCGGCGCTCTGCCCAGCGCCCACGACGAGGAACCGGCCGTGCGGCGTGGAGGGGATCCGGTCGAGGCTGCTGAGCAGACCGTGGTTGTGGAACACCCGAGGGCCGGCCTCGATCCCGTCCGGGAGCACGGGGCGCAGCCCGGTCGCGACAACGACCGACCGCGCCCGGACCGCCTCGCGTCCGCCGCCGCCCGACACCATGACGGTGAAGGCCGCACCGTCGTGGTCGACGCGGGTGGCCCTCGCCCCGTAGGAGACTGGCACGTTCACACGCGCGGCCGCCCACGCCAGATAGTCGCGGAACTCGAGCCGGGTGGGGAAGAAGCTCTTCAGGTTGATGAAGTCGCTCAGGCGCCCGCGCTCGTGCAGGTAGTTCAGAAAGCTATACGAGCTGGTGGGCGAGCGCATGGTCGAGAGGTCCTTGAGGAAACTGATCTGCATGGTCGTGCCCGGCAGCAGCATGCCGTCGTGCCATCCGAACCTCGGCTGGGCCTCTACGAAGCGGGCGGTCACACGGTCGGCGGCAGGCCGGGCGCCGTTGCGCACTTCAATGGCGATTGCCAGGCTCAGGTTGGCCGGTCCGAAGCCGATACCGATGATGTCGACCACATCGGGTAGCATGCCCACCGCATCCGACCGAGTGTTCACTTCATTCATCGCCGTCACCCGACGGCCGACCCCTCGGGCTCGGCGAGAAAGTCGAGGATGAGCCGGTTCACCGCTTCGGGCTGCTCGAGATAGCCGTAGTGTCCCGTGTCGGGCACCTCGACATACCGGGCAGTCGGGACGATATCGGCAAGCTCGCGTCCGAGGTGTGCCGGGATCATCAAGTCGTCGGCGAAACCGATCACCAGCAACGGCCGGGTGATCGCCCTGTACGCGTTGCCGCGATCTCCGAGTCGTTCGGAAGCGCCGAGTTGGCCACGCTCACCCGACGACGCCGGAACCGCGGAGTACTCCAGAAGCGCAAGCCAGTCGTTGGATTTCGTCTCATCTCGCAATGTCGCGGGCGATAAGTTCAGCAGAGCATCGACCGCTGCCTTATACGCTTTCGGCAGCACGATCTTTTGGTCGAACAACTCCTGCTCGCCCCGGGTGAGCATCTGTCCGACGTCGTCGATGCGTGCGTGACCACCCATCGCGACCGCCCGGCACACAAGGTCGGGGCGCTCGAGGACCAACTCCTGCACGACCCGCGCTCCGAGCGAGGTTCCGATCACGTGCGCCGGGGCGCCGAAGCGCTCGATGAGCGCGGCGAGATCGTCAACGAGCTCTGGGACGACGATGTCGGGGCACGACGTGGCAGTCTGTCCGGGCACCGGGCTGATGCCCCGGTTGTCGTAGGTGACGACCCGGTACCCCGCCTCGACGAGGGCGGGCACCTGGTGCGGCGTCCACACCTGCCCCTTCGCTCCCGTTCCCATCACCAACACGACGAGAGGGTCGGCACCATCGCCATACTCGTCGTAGTGCAGGGCGATTCCGTTCACGAGCATCGTGGGCATTGCGTCTCCTTGTCGGGGAGGGGCGGGAAGATCGCGCAGCCGGTCGTCATACCCGCCCCTGGTAGACGAGACTCACTCAGACGACTCGGCGTCATCGTTCGTCGACGCCGCCAACACCTCAAGCCAACGTGACACCCGTTGGTCTTCAGCGAGCGTAATGAAGTCGATGCCCTCCGCGCCGGCGCTGCGCCACCGCTCGACCAGTTCCATGAGCCGGACGGAGTCCATGCCCTGTACGCGCAGGTCGGCGTTCTGATCCACGTCGTTCGCCTCGATGTACAGGACATCGGCGACGTCGGCTAGCACTCGGTTATCGCTGATCTTCATGATCCTCCTCTGGGTTACCGAAACCGCTGTTCCGGACGCCCGTCTCTGTCGTGTAGGACGCCAACGTCTCGAGCGACTGCACCCACAGCTCTTGCAGTTCGCTCACTTCCGCCTCGCTGAGGATCCCCGCCGCATAAACGATGTTGCCCCTCAACGTCCACTCGTTGTTCTCAGCGCTCTGTACCGCCACCAAAGAAATGTCCAACACAGCGATCAGAGGCATCGTCCTGTCCGCGGAACCGACGATCCCAGGAGCCTCGGGGGCCATCTCCCATGCGCTGTCCCTCACGGCGCTGCCGGGGCCGAACTGGCCGAGGTAGTTGAATCCGATCTGTGGCACCACGCCGTCGACCAAACGGCCCGCGCCGTCAGGAGCGAGCTCTCGAAGCACCCCGTAGCCGATGCCGCGATCGGGTACCGCCCGCAGTTGCTCATTCACGTGCCTCACCACATCTGCGGAAGCTCCCGGATCCGTCAAGGCCGTGACGGGATCGATGTCGACGGTGTCCAGTCCGACTGGGAACCACGTCGTGAACCACCCCACAGTGCGGGAAAGATCACTGCCGGGCACGAACGTCTCTTCGCGCCCGTGCCCCTCAAGTCCGATCAGCGCACGCCGATGACCGACCCCTCGCCTCGCCCGCCATGCCCCGACAGCGATCGTCAACGAGCCGAGCAGCACATCGTTGATCTCGGCCGCCAGTGCACCAGGCACCTCCTTCAGCACCGGGCCGGCGACTCTCGCGGGCACTTGGATCGTGAGCATCTCCGCTGTGGCGCGCGTGTCGAGCGCCGCGTCCAGCGCACGGGAACCCAGCAACGGATCATCCGCCGTGACAGTCTCGGCCCAGTACTCTGTCTGCGCCCTCACATCCTGCTCAGCGGCGCGGCCCGCGAGCATCTCAGCCCAGTTCAGCAAACTCGTGCCTACCGGCAGCAGTGGCTCAGCAGTGCGGCCGGTCTCCAACTCCCACGCCTGCCGAAGATCATCCCCAAGAACTCGCCATGACACCCCATCGACGACCAGGTGATGCATTACCAGCAGTAGACGGCTTGTCGCATCGGCAGAACCCGTGTACCAGACTGCCCGCCACAAGATGCCGGCATCGAGGTGCAGAGAACGCGCTAGTTCCTCCACACGTGCACGATTGCCGCTGCGCCACGTCGGATCCGGCCACGCGGGCCCCAGCGCTTCGATCACCATCCGATCTTTCGCGACTTCAGGAGAGCGGGCAGGAACCTCGAACCGGAAGGATCCGTCGACATCTGCCACGAGGCGACCGCCCAGAGCCGCATGATGCGCGACGACCCGGTTCAGCACGCGCAACAATGTGTCGTGCGTCATTCCGGCTGGCACCACGAAAGTCACCGCCTGCACCAACGTCGAAAAGCCGGGCAAATCCACTTCCTTGTTGGCGATCGGCCACAACCTGGAGGATTGCAGATCCTTCAGGGGGGCGGTGTGCTCCGTTGCCGACTCCGACTGGCGCGCATCAGAAAGACGAGCCAGCCCGGCCACCGTCCGCGTCGAGAAGACGTCCGCGGCCGAGATGACGACACCGATGCGCCGCATTCGGGATACCAACTGGATCGACAGAATGCTGTCCCCGCCCAGCTGGAAGAAGTCGTCCTCAACCGACAACCGCGCTTCGTCACTCAAACCCAGCAGGTCACGGACGACGGCGAGGAGATCTCGCTCCGTGTCGGTCGCGGGTGCACGCCCGTGGGCGGTCGATTGCCCGAGATCGGGGACGGGCAATGCCTTCCGGTCGAGCTTGCCAGTTGTGGTCAGCGGGAACGTCTCAAGCCGATTGTAGGATGCGGGGATCATGTAGTCGGGGAGGTGCTGTGCGGCGTGCTCGCGGAGTGACCGGCGGAGTGCGTCGTCGCTGGTATCGATGCGGGCGGTGGTGACGTAGGCAGCGAGAAACTTCCCTCCGGAGGGATGGTCGGCCGCGATGACCTCAGCACGCACGACCTCCGGGTGCGCCTCCAGCACGTCACGGATCTCCCCTGGCTCGATCCGGTACCCGCGGATCTTGGTCTGCTCGTCGGCGCGACCGAGGTAATCGATGCGCCCCTCGTCGTTCCACCGGGCCAGGTCGCCCGTGCGATACATCCGCGCCCCCGGCTCCCACGGGCACGCCACGAACCGCTCGGCGGCGAGGGCGGACTGCTCCCAGTAGCCGCGCGCATTGCCCGCGCCCGCGAGATACAGCTCACCTGGAACACCGGGCAGGGCAAACTGCAGGTTCTGATCCAGGATGTACGCCCGGGTGTTGAAGATCGGCGTGCCCACGCTCGGGTTCGGGCTGTCGGCGAGATCCGCGCCGAGCGCATTGATCGTGTACTCGGTCGGCCCGTACAGGTTGTACGACTCCACGCCCGGGGCATCTCGCAGCTGCTGCCACAGCCGCTCGGGCACCGCCTCGCCGCCGAGCGACACGAACACCACGCCCGTCGCGTCTGCCGACACCGATCGACCCGTCGGCCGGTCACGCTCCAGCAAACCCTCGTCAACGAGCACCTGCCCGTACGAGGGAGTCACGTCGAAGCCATCGATGCGCTGATCGTCGTAGTACGCGAGTAGCTGCTGCGGATCCCGGCGCATCTCCTCGTTGATCACATACACCGAGTGGCCGTTGAGCAGCCAGAACAGCTGCTCCCACGACGCATCGAACGAGAACGACGTCGTATGCGCGATCCGCATCCGCCGCCCGCCCTGATGGGCCACCACGCGGTCGAAGATCTTCTCCACATGGTTGGCATACATGTTCGTCAGGCCCCGGTAACCGACCGCGACACCCTTCGGTCGGCCCGTCGAGCCGGACGTGAAGATGATGTACGCCAGATGATCCAGCGACACCTCCCCGCCGCGCTCGGCCACGGTGACCGGCCCATCCGCCAGTTCCGCGACGCGCGTGCGCACCACCGCATCGTCGAGATTCACCACCCGCCCCGCCGCGGGCCCGAGCCGTGCCACGTCACGATTGGTGACGAGCGTGACCGTCGGACCCGCCACATCGAGCATGTAACCGATCCGGTCATCGGGCAGCTCCGCATCGATCGGCACATACGCCGCACCCACCGCGAACACCGCGAACATCGCGATGACCATCCGCTCGTCACGCGGCAGCAGCAGCGCAACCCTGTGCTCCTGGCGCACGCCCCGCTCCAGCAGCAGCCGCGCATACCGGTTCACCTCCGCGGACAACCCCGCAAACGTGAAACTCCGCGCACCCGCAACCAGCGCGATCTCCCCCGGCGACCGCGCCACCTGATCATCAAGAAGACCCGCAACAGTAACACCAGCCAACTCTGCTGGACTTCCAGTCGTCCAAGCTTCGAGAGCGGGTCTCTCTTTCGCGATCAGCAGATCGACTTCGGCGATAGTCCGGTTCGGATCCTCGGCGATCGCGCCGAGGATCTTCTGAATCACGCCGAGGAAACGGACCGCTGTCTTCTCTTCGAAGAGATCCGTACTGAACGTGAGAAATACGGATACTTCGGTGTCGGAGTCGACCAGATAGAGATCGAGATCTCCCTTGACGGCACCCAGCCCCACCATGCGAGGCCGCACGACGAGATCCCTGACCTCCGGATCCACTCGGCGTCCGGTAGCACGCTGGTAGGTGAGCATGACCTGGAAGACCGGATTTCTGCCGACGACCCGATCCGCAGAGATCGCCGTGACGATCTGATCGAAAGGCGCCGCTTGATGACTGAAGCCATCCAGCACGGTTTGCTTCACACGAGCGAGAACGTCGGAGAATTTGTCGCCGGGGAAGTATCTGTGGCGGAGGGGAATCGTGTTCACGAAGTATCCGACGACGCCTTCGAGACCGTCCTCGGTACGACCGCCGACTGGTGCGCCGAGAACGACATCGTCACTCGCGCTCATGACGGATATCGCCAGGGCCACGGCAGCCTGGGAGATCATGAACATCGTGACCCCATACCCATCTTCGACGCGCCGCAAATCAGCCACGACATCGGATGAGATGGTCAAGGACACATCTGCCGCACGGTACGTCGGTTCAGCCGGCCGGGGCCGGTGGGGGCTTATCGTGGATTCACCCGGAGCATCCGCCAGCGTGTCTGCCCAATACTTCAAATGGTGATGTAGTGCGGACTCTGGATCGGTGGGCTGACCGAGCACGGCCTGTTGCCAGACCGCATAGTCTGCGTACTGTATCCCGACCGGCTCCCACGCCGGCGCATGCCCCTTGCTTCTTGCCGCGTAGGCGGCGAAGAGATCTTCCAGCAGCGTCGGCGTGGACCATTCATCTGTTGCGTGATGGTGCACCGCAAGGACGAGAATCCACTCTGCAACCTCCACGCGTAGCAGACCGGCGCGGACCGGGATATCCGCGGCAAGGTCGAATCGGCTCCGCACGAGTTCCCGAAGGCGTTCGTCGATCGCGTCTTGTCCCGCCCCGATGAAGTCCTCAGGAATCAGAGGCAGGCGCAAGGCCGCCTCCTCACCCGTGAGGATCACCTGATGGAGCTGCCCGTCATCCCCCACGATCAACGTTCGCAGCGCCTCATGTCGGGTCACGACATCCTGCACCGCTGACCTCAGGGCAGTCTCGTCAAGTTCTCCGGACAAGTGCCGGATCAGAGGGACGACATAGCGAGCCCCCGGGCCGCCCATCTGCTCGATAACCCAGAGGGAGCGCTGCCCATACGTCACAGGCAGTAGTTCCGGGCGTGGCAGATCACCTACTCGCGGTACGCGAGATACGGTTTGAGAGGCTCCGTCGACGACACGCGCCAGTCCTTCGATCGTGGCCTGTTCGAACATATCCCGCAGAGTCAGCGCCGAACCCAATGCGGCATTGGCCCGCGCGACGACGCGGGTTGCCAGCAACGAGTGACCACCCAGACGGAAGAAGTCATCGTTCGCCCTCAGACTGACCTCACCCCCGAGACCCAGCACCGCGCGGAACACTTCCGCCAGCGAGCGCTCCGTCGGCGTCTCAGGTGCACGCCCGTCGGTGCCGGTGATCTCACTGAGATCGGGGACGGGCAATGCCTTCCGGTCGAGCTTTCCGTTGACCGTCGTTGCGAAGGAGTCAATTCGGGTGATCGTCGTGGGGATCATGTAGTCGGGGAGGTGCTGTGCGGCGTGCTCGCGGAGTGACCGGCGGAGTGCGTCGTCGCTGGTATCGATGCGGGCGGTGGTGACGTAGGCAGCGAGAAACTTCCCTCCGGAGGGATGGTCGGCCGCGATGACCTCAGCACGCACGACCTCCGGGTGCGCCTCCAGCACGTCACGGATCTCCCCTGGCTCGATCCGGTACCCGCGGATCTTGGTCTGCTCGTCGGCGCGACCGAGGTAATCGATGCGCCCCTCGTCGTTCCACCGGGCCAGGTCGCCCGTGCGATACATCCGCGCCCCCGGCTCCCACGGGCACGCCACGAACCGCTCGGCGGCGAGGGCGGACTGCTCCCAGTAGCCGCGCGCATTGCCCGCGCCCGCGAGATACAGCTCACCTGGAACACCGGGCAGGGCAAACTGCAGGTTCTGATCCAGGATGTACGCCCGGGTGTTGAAGATCGGCGTGCCCACGCTCGGGTTCGGGCTGTCGGCGAGATCCGCGCCGAGCGCATTGATCGTGTACTCGGTCGGCCCGTACAGGTTGTACGACTCCACGCCCGGGGCATCTCGCAGCTGCTGCCACAGCCGCTCGGGCACCGCCTCGCCGCCGAGCGACACGAACACCACGCCCGTCGCGTCTGCCGACACCGATCGACCCGTCGGCCGGTCACGCTCCAGCAAACCCTCGTCAACGAGCACCTGCCCGTACGAGGGAGTCACGTCGAAGCCATCGATGCGCTGATCGTCGTAGTACGCGAGTAGCTGCTGCGGATCCCGGCGCATCTCCTCGTTGATCACATACACCGAGTGGCCGTTGAGCAGCCAGAACAGCTGCTCCCACGACGCATCGAACGAGAACGACGTCGTATGCGCGATCCGCATCCGCCGCCCGCCCTGATGGGCCACCACGCGGTCGAAGATCTTCTCCACATGGTTGGCATACATGTTCGTCAGGCCCCGGTAACCGACCGCGACACCCTTCGGTCGGCCCGTCGAGCCGGACGTGAAGATGATGTACGCCAGATGATCCAGCGACACCTCCCCGCCGCGCTCGGCCACGGTGACCGGCCCATCCGCCAGTTCCGCGACGCGCGTGCGCACCACCGCATCGTCGAGATTCACCACCCGCCCCGCCGCGGGCCCGAGCCGTGCCACGTCACGATTGGTGACGAGCGTGACCGTCGGACCCGCCACATCGAGCATGTAACCGATCCGGTCATCGGGCAGCTCCGCATCGATCGGCACATACGCCGCACCCACCGCGAACACCGCGAACATCGCGATGACCATCCGCTCGTCACGCGGCAGCAGCAGCGCAACCCTGTGCTCCTGGCGCACGCCCCGCTCCAGCAGCAGCCGCGCATACCGGTTCACCTCCGCGGACAACCCCGCAAACGTGAAACTCCGCGCACCCGCAACCAGCGCGATCTCCCCCGGCGACCGCGCCACCTGATCATCAAGAAGACCCGCAACAGTAACAGGCTCTACGTCTCGGTGCAGATCGGCGGCGGTGCCAGTGTGAGGCTCGACCTCGTCGGGCAGCAGCACCGTCAGCCCGCCGACGGGCGCGCGCAAACGGCTCGCGATCGCGTTCAGCGTCGCAACGTAGCGCTCCAGCATCTTTTCGGCGCTGGCCGTTTCGTACGCGTCGCGGCGGTAGGAGAGCCGCACATGCACGGACGCGGATCCTGCACGCTCCCATACATTCACTGCGAACGTCACCGGATAGTGCGTGGCGTCATCCACGGCGGAGCCGACCACTCGGACGCCAGCCCAGTCACGTTCGTCGCGCACCTGGAAGGGCAGGTTCTGCACCACGAACAACGTGTCGAAGAGCGTTGCCATACCAGCAGACGCCTGAATGCTCGTCAGTGCGGTGTCGGGATGGTCGATGACGCGCAGCTGCTCGGACTGCACTCGCGCGAGCATCTCCTGAGCTGTCTCGAACGGGCTAAGACGCACGCGCATCGGTACCGTGTTGAAGAGCACCCCGATGGTCCGGTCCGCGTCGGGAAGCTCGGGAGGGCGGCCGGACACCGTGTTGCCGAACACCACGTCATCGCTGCCAGTCAGGCGGCTGAGGGTGACAGCCCAGGAAACCTGCAGGACTGTACCCACCGTCACTTGCGCAGTCCGCGCGGCGCCGAACACCGCAGCAGCGACCGATGGATCAAGATCGTAATGCAGATCGCCCGTGTCGATCTGCCCCGCGCCGAGATCGCCACCCTCTGGCCAGAGCATCGTCGGGCCAGACAGCTCGGCGAGATAGTCGCTCCAGGCGCGGGCGGCGGTCTCCGGATCCCGACCGTCGAGCCACTCAAGATACGAGCGGAATGACGCCGGTTCGACGCGATCCGCGTACCCGGGATCCGCGTAGATCGTGAGGATCTCCTCGAACAGGGCCTTCAACGACCAGCCGTCCAGCAGAATGTGCTCAAAGCTCATCGCCAGAATCCAGGCATCGGTCGACCGCTCGATGAGGGTGAACCGGATCAGCGGTGGAGTCTGGAAGTCGAAGGGCTCACGTCGCTCGGCTGCCAGGAAATCACCGATGTCCACACGGAGTTCGGACCACTCGGTGAGCGAGATGATTCGGAACAGTGCATCTGCGACAGCGGGGATCACCTGCGCCTCACCCGAGGGCACGAAGGCGGCACGAAGGTTCGGGTACCGGTCGAGCGCGACCCTCACCGCTCCCTCTAGACGGTCAGGGTCGACCGCGCCTGACAACTCTCTCGTGGCCTGCGATACGTAGGCGTTGTGGTCATCCGACTCCTGCGCGCGCACCATGTGGTAAAAGATGCCGCGTTGCAACGTGGACAACGGGAGGATCTCGGCGGCTTTGCCGTAGAGGGCACGGATGCGCTCCTCCTCCTCCCACGAGATCGTGAGACGGTCGGCTCGACGAAGACGCAGCCCGCTTGGCGACTGCCTCGACAGCGTGAGCGCGAAGTCGATCTGGGCGGTCACGGTGGCGATCTCCTCCGCCAGCGCGCACGCATCCAGATCGATACCAGGGGCTGTCTCGACCTCCACCCGGACCGTTTGCGGCTCAGATGCCAGGCCCGGGCCGATCAGGATGCAGATGTCGAGCTGGATCGGATTGTCTGCGGGGATCGCGGGAACCGTTGCGATGCGCTCCGCCGCGCTACGGAACACACTGATCCGGATGTGCGGGAGAGGCAGATCGTCGAAGAATCGGCTGAGCTGCGGGCGAGCACGCAGGGACGCGTAGTCAGCCGCACGCTCGGGGCTCAGTATAAGTGGCGAGTGGGTGCCGCCTCCGTTCGGGGTGGTCGCCGGTTCACCGAGAAGTATTGGGTAGCTCCAGACTGTGAATGCGTCCGCGGGCTCGCGCCGTTCGACGATCAGCTGGCTTTCGCCGAGCGTCCGGGCGAGCGTCCGGGCGATCGCATCCCACGCCTCGAGTTGCGTTGTGCCGCTCATCTCACGCTGTCCGGAGATCCCGACACTATGTGTCGCGAAGGCCGGTGCTTCGCCAGCATTCGACGGCAGGCTGACATCTCGCACCGCGGCGAGCTGGTCGATCCAATCGTCCCAGAAGGGATCCTCGAGAACCGTGCTGAGCTCGGCGTCCGTCCGTTGATCGCCGCCAGCTCGCGGTGTCTCGATCACCAGCCGGCTCTGTGAGCCGTAGCCGGCGACAAGCTCGGCGAGCAGCGCTCCGACCGCGTCGAGGGCCTCGACGTTGTCGTGTGCGGCGACCAGTTCGCCGCTTCCGTCGTCGAGCACCCGCAGCTGCATCCCGCCGTCGCCCAGTGCGAGAGCGACGTGATCAACGGCAGCACGCCACAGCACGGCATCCTGGATGTCGAATGCGGGAAGCGCAAGGCGGAAGACTGGTCGTTCCTGATCGGAGGCCGCCCCGTGAAGCCCGGAATCGAGAGCAGCCTGAACCATTTGCGCGAGATGGACGGACGCAAGCTCTGGATGCCGCGCGCCGAGGGTCAGAAACAGCCGCGTCTTCTGTAGCAGCCGTGACGAAGTGTCTTCGGAGAACAGTTCCCTGGCCGCGTTCAGGTGCAGAGCCAGAGCGCCGTCGCTACGCCTCGTGATGGAGTAGACGAGGTCGAAAAGGGCGGGCCGGGCCGGACCCGGTCCTCCGGTCGCGACCGGGACGTAGGGGGCGAAAATCGCGGCTGGGTCCGGCTCTGGATCGCCCTGGTCGAGATAGGCGGCCATCACCTGGAAGAGAGGGCTAATCCCGGGAGCACGTATCGGCTGGATCGCCTCGACGACGGCGTCGAAAGGCACGAGCTTGCGCTCGTTCGCCTCAAGCATGCGCTCCCGCATGTTGGTGAGCGCTTGTCCGAACCCGTCCATCTCGTCGATGTCGGAGCGGACGACGACAGTGTTCACGAAGTAGCCGATCAGGTCGCTCAGCTCCGGTAGATCGCGCAGGCTGGCAGGTATACCGATCGGCACCGTGGTGCCGGTCCCCTCGCTCCAGAGCGCGAGGGTGAGCGCGGTCATCAACCCCTGCAGCGGTGTCGCCCTGCGCTCGATGAGCAGGGCATCCACGGCGCCGACTTCATCGTCAGACAGCACAGCGGTCGCCGGTCGGACCGTGCGCGAGTCGGTATCGGTGCGCGGGTAGTCGATCGGCAGCGGAGTTTCCGTAGGGAGATCTTCGAGCGTACCGCGCCAGTACTCAAGGTCACGCCGATAGCGCGAGTCCGCATCTCGGGAGTCACCGAGCACTGCCCGGTGCCAGAGCGCGAAGTCCGCGAACTGCACGGGAAGCGCAACGAGCTCGGACGACGTGCCAGACGTCTCTTCGTGATAAAGAGCGTTCAGATCGCGGAGGAAGGGGGTGAATGATTGCTCGTCGGAGACGATGTGGTGCCCGGCAGCAACGAGCAGATCGTCCTCCTCCCCGCGGAGGAGACTGAATCGGAGGCCGCAGTCGGACGCGAGGTCCATTGGGGCGGCGACGAGTTCGGCGATCCTCTCATCCGCCGCTGACGAGGGGATCTGCTCAACCGTGACGAGCGCCACGCTCGGTTCTGTGGCCGGGTGGATCCTCTGGCGCAGTTCGGCAGCGTCTTCGTCAAGCACGAAGGTTGTGCGCAGGATCTCGTGCCGGGCGACGAGACGACGAACGGCCGCTTGTAGGGCACTGACGTCGACCGGTTCGCGTGATTGGAGGGCCATAACCATGCGGTAGATCGTCTTGCCAGCAATCTGGTCGGTT